>JAAENP010000576.1 GCA_024224155.1 bacterium | reverse complement strand
TGTAGGCGAGCTGGCCCTGGGCATTGACCGCGGGCCGGGCCGAGTCCATCAAGCGGCACTTGACCTCGTCGGGTGTGAGCCAGGGATCGGCCTCGAGCATCAGCGCGACCGTGCCCGGAACGATCGCGGCCGACTGGGAGGTGCCGGACATGTGGAAGTAGTCGTCACCGAAGAGCCAGCTCAAGAACATCTGTGCCAGCCAGCTCCAGGGGTCGATCTGCGCGAGCACGTGGCCACCCGGCGCGACGATCTCGGGCTTGACGAAGCCTTCGAAGGTGGGGCCGGCGCCGGAGAACGTGGTCAGAAAGTCGTCGTCGGCATCTTCGGTCACCGCGTCCGAGATAGCTCCGACCGTGACGACGTAGGGGACGTTCCCGGGAACGCCGATGGTCATGGGATCGGGGCCCTGGTTCCCGGCCGAGGCGACGACCACGATGCCGGCCTGCCAGGCGGCCATCACCGCCTGGTTGAGGGGGTCGTCCCAGTAGTGGGACTGTGGGGTGCCGCCGAACGAGAGGTTGAGCACACGGATGCCGTAGGCGTCCTTGTTGGCGACGACGAAGTCGATCCCGCGGATGACGTCCAGGTAGCGCCCGTGGCCCTGGGCATCGAAGGCCTTGACAATCACGAGATCGGCGTCGGGAGCGATACCGTTGTAGCTGCGGGGCTTTGCCCCGGTGGACTTGCGGCTGCTGGCGAGGACATTGACCACATGGGTGCCGTGGCCGTTGTCGTCATGAATGTCGCCACCGGCGATGCCGGTGATGGCGTCGAAGGTCGCCAGAATGCGGACATCGCGCGTGGTGTTCTTCTCGATCCAGTTCCAGCCCGAACCTCTGGCGGAGAGGCCGCTGTCGACCACCGCCACGGTTACGCCCCGTCCCAGGCCGCCCTGTCGGTGCAGGGTGGCGGCTTCGACGACGGTGGGGTAGACGGTGTCTTGAAAGGAAATGTCGTCGTCGTAATCGTTCTCGATTTGACCGGGCGTGCTGGAGTCGTCTGGGGCGCTGTCGGACCCGGGACCCGATTCGGAGTCGGAATCGTCACTGCCGCTGTCCGAGTCCGAGTCGCCGTTCGAATCGCTGTCCGAGTCGGAATCCGAGTCGGCACCGGAGTCCGAATCGGAATCGGAATCATCCGAGTCGTCGCTATCAGAGTCCGAGTCTGAATCAGAGTTGGAGCTGTTCGACTTGTTCGATTTGTTCCAGTAGCCCTGGGTCTCGACGCGCACGTCGTCATAGATCCGGATGCCCTCCATCTCGGTTATTTCGGCTCGCTGGTTCTTGGTGAGCTCGGCCCCCACCGCTCGAATGATCGCGAGCTCGTGAGTGACCTCAGCGCCGACGCTCTCGACCGCGGCCCGAGCCGCTTCGAGAGTCTGGGCCTGAACGATGACCGACTGGGCTGGAGCCTGCTCGCCGGCGGAGACGGCACCACAGAGCAGCAGTGCCAGGGTAGCGGCCATAGCGGTCCTGGCGATTCTGGCCCCTCTGATGTGAGGGGCCCTGGTCAGCTTGTTCGCTATCGTTCGAAGCAGGTTTTTGGTCGTCATCGCGCTGCGCTCCCGGTTCTGGCCCTCGACCTCTGAGCAAAAAGTGGCGCATTTGCCACAATTCGTAAGGTATTAGCGCAAAACGGGTGCCGTTCACGTATTCGAATAAGTGCATTGAAGGAGAGCTACTGCTCAGCTTTAGATTGCCGTTTCGGCTCGAATTTAGGGGTGCGGGGATGCTGTCGGAAAGGCCCTCGGATCGGCTTCCTGGATTTTGAGCAAAATCGGCGAGCTGAGCCAAAATTCGGTGCATTCAAGCGGCGCGAGGCCCCAGCCCCCGACTTTGAAGTCGTCGGGCGTCGCCCGGGCTCCGGGGAGAGGGGAATTTCACCCGGGGAATTCTGACCCGAAGGCGCGAGTTTAGGTTCCTCCCAGGATTTGTCTCGAGAATCTCGGTTGGGGCTCGAGGGGCATCCAACTCGGCACCGGATCGCGCTCATCTCCCGTGGATAGTGGGACTTAGGGTCATTGCCGAAGTTGCCAGAACCCGGCGGTGTATCGACTCGAGAAACATCGACGAGTGAGCAAGTGCGAATGGCACTGCGGTTGCCCAATGGGAGTGTCGTGACCGACTGCACGGAGGACGTCCAGGAATGACGCGTGACCTACGACAACAGCAATCCCGAGTTCTGGTAGTAGACGATGAGGAAGTGATGCGCATGGTCGCTCGGGAGTCGTTGGAGCAGGCCGGATTCGAAGTGGTCGAAGCGGAGAGCGGCATCGATGCCATCGACAGCTTCGCCGAGACCAGACCCGACATCGTTCTGCTCGACGTCAAGATGCCGTACATGGACGGATTCGCGGCCTGCCGCGAGTTGCGGTCTTCTCCGATGGGTAGACACACGCCGATCCTGATGATGACCGGCAGAGACGATGTCGAGTCGGTCAAGCGGTCCTATCAGGTGGGCGCGACGGACTTCGTTGCCAAGCCGGTGAACTGGCTGATTCTCGCCCACCGCATCGACTACATGCTCAAGGCCAACCGCGCTGGGGAGGAGTTGCGCAAGAGCCGGGGGCGATTGGCCAACGCCCAGCGCATAGCGCGCCTGGGTTATTGGGAGTGGAAGATCGACGACAATCGCCTGATCTGCTCCGGGGAGATGCACAGGATTCTCGGCGAGCGCCCCGGGAGCCTTACCGGGACTCTCGAGGATCTCACCAGTCGCGTCCATTCCGAAGACCGGGCCTTCGTCGCCGGGTATTTCAAGGACTTGCTCAGCTTCGGAGAGCCGCAGGACATCGAGTACCGCTTGGTCTCGTCGGACGGCTCTGAGCGCTATGTCGAGCAGCAGACCGAGATCGCGGACCAGGACGGCGGCAGGGCTCTGGTCGTAACGGCAACGGTTCGAGACGTTACCGAGCGCAAGAGCGCAGAAGAGAAAATCAAGTTCCTCGCCTACTACGATGGTCTCACCGGGCTGCCCAACCGGCGCTCGTTTCTCAAGCGGCTCAGCTTGAGCACGGTCGATCACTCAGAGACTGACCGCTCGGGAGCGGTGCTGTTTCTGGGGCTGGACCGGTTCGGCCGGGTCAACGAGACCTTCGGGCACAGCGCCGGCGACAAGCTGCTCCGGATGGTGGCCAAGAGACTGCTTCGACACCTGCGCTCGAGCGGCGCCGTCGGGCGGGACGGAAAGGCGAGGATGGGCGACTTCGTCGCCCGCTTCGGCGGCGATGAGTACACGATACTTCTTTCCGATCTGAAGACCGCGCAGGATGCGGCCACCGCCGGAAAGCGCGTACTGGAGATGTTCTCCCGCCCGTTTCAACTCGAGGATCAGGAGATCTTCGTCGGCGCGAGCCTCGGCATTGCGGTCTTTCCGAACGATAGCAATGACGCCGAAGCTCTCGTGGGGATGGCGGATTCGGCAATGCATCACGCCAAGGAGCGCCGCGGAAACGTGTGCCGGTTCTACGACGAGTCGATGAACGCGTCGGCGCTCGAGCGCATGAAGCTCGAGAGCGGTTTGAACATGGCGCTCGAGAACGGCGAGCTCGAGCTCTACTACCAGCCGCAGGTCGAGCTGGTCAGTGGCCAGGTCATGGGTATTGAGGCCCTGCTGCGCTGGAACCACCCCGAGTTCGGCCTGCTGGGTCCGGACAAGTTTCTCGACATCGCGGAAGAAACCAACCTGATCGCACCGATCGGGGAGTGGGTCTTGAGAACGGCCTGCAGACAGGCCCGGGAATGGCAGATGGAGTGTTTTCCGCCGCTGCGAGTGGCGGTCAATCTCTCCAGTCGTCAGCTTCTCCAGCCGGATCTGATGGAGAGGGTAGGGGCGATATTGGAAGAAACCGGGATGCCCGCCGAGCTCCTCGACCTCGAGCTGACCGAGGGAGCGCTGATGCAGGGCTACGAAGAGGCCACCGAGTGCATGTGGCGCTTGAAATCACTGGGAGTACGTCTTTCGGTCGACGACTTCGGAACCGGCTATTCCTCGCTCAGCCGGCTGGCGCGCTTTCCGCTGGACAGTCTAAAGATCGACAGATCCTTCCTTAAGGGCGTGCCCGGAGAAACCGACATGGAAGGAATCGTGTCGGCGATCGTCGCCATGGCCGACAGCCTCGGCCTCGAGGTGATCGCGGAAGGTGTGGAGCAGGAGACGCAGATCGACTTTCTGCTCAGCCACGGCTGCACCCGCTGCCAGGGTTTTCTCTTCTGTGAGCCCCAGCCGGCCGAACAAATTCGGACCGTGCTCGAGAATGGTGTGGTCGTGGAGGTTCCCGCGACGACTCCGGTCAAGATGCCGGCGCCAGTGCCTGAGAGGGTGCCGGCCCGGGCCCCGGCGCCGCCGTCCGATCGAGTTGCCGAATCGATCGACCGGGCGGTCGCGAGTCTTGTCGAAGGATCTCGCCTGCTCAGCGCCGTCTCTTGAGAGCTTGACCTTCTGATATCTACGGGATATCATTTAGATATCAATGGAGGTGCACTATGGCTCAAGTACAGAGAGAACGGGCGGTCTCGGCGATGTCTGGTTTTTTGGCGCTGTTCGTGCTTCTGGCGCTTCTTGCGCTTTCGATCTGGGGCTTCATTGGCGCCGCCAGCCGTGGCGACGTTTCGGCCATCGCAGGGTGGCTGTTGCTGTTCACGCTGGTAGCCGTGTGTCTCGCCGGTCTGTTCACGGTCCAGCCCAACGAAGCCCGGGTGCTACAACTGTTTGGGGCCTACAAGGGGACGGTTCACGATCCCGGCTTGAGGTGGGCGAATCCCTTCTATCTCAAGAGGAGGATTTCGGTCCGAACTCGAAACTTCGAAACCGGCAAGCTCAAGGTCAACGACAACCGTGGCAATCCGGTTCAGATCGGTGCGGTCGTGGTGTGGAAAGTCGTGGATACCGCGGAGGCGCTGTTCAACGTCGACGATTACGTCAACTTCGTGCACGTGCAGAGCGAAGCGGCGGTGCGCGGCCTGGCCACGAACTACCCCTATGATGCTCTCGAAGAAGGCGAAGTGACGCTCAGCGGCCATACGGCCAAGATCAGCCAGAAGCTTCGCACCGAAGTCCAGGAGCGCCTGCAGGAGGCGGGCGTTTCGGTTCTCGAAGCGCGCATCAGTCACCTGGCGTATTCGACCGAGATCGCGGCGGCCATGTTGCAGCGACAGCAGGCAAGTGCGGTCGTCGCCGCTCGAGCCAAGATCGTCGAGGGCGCGGTGGGCATGGTCGAGCATGCGCTCGAGAAACTTTCGGAGAAGCAGATCATCGAGCTCGACGAAGAGCGCAAGGCGGCAATGGTGAGCAACCTTCTCGTCGTTCTCTGTAGTGATCGGCACACGCAACCGGTGGTGAACACCGGCACGCTCCACAACTGATCGCTGCCGCCCGAGGAGGGCCTCTGTGGCAAGACGGAAGTCGTTTCTTTTGCGTATCGATCCGAAGCTTTTTGATGCGCTTCAGCGTTGGTCGAGTGACGAGCTGCGCAGTGTCAACGGCCAGATCGAGTATCTCCTGGTGCGCGCGCTGAAGGACTCCGGCAGGTACCCCAAGAAGGGTTGGAGCGATTTCGCCGGCTTGTAGGGGTCGAGCCCCGCTTGCCCTCGAGCGAAGCGAAGGGTCTCGACCGCCTGGCTCGAGCCGGCATCTCTGCGGCTGCGCGAACCGATAGCAGGCCGCCGGTGCCCTCCTTCCGCTCGCGCGGAGAGGCTTCGCTCCAGGAGGCACGCGGCCGGCCTGACATGTACAGTAGCGAGGTGTGAGGGCGTAGCGTTGCTTGTAGCGCTAGAGGGTAGGCAAAGGTCGCCTCACGCAACGCCGTGTGGCGGCTCAATCGACGAGCGAAAGCAGGTTCTCGACCGGTCTCCCGATCACCGCGCGGTCGCCAACCACTCCGATCGGCCGCTGGAGGAGCGTCGGGTGTGCGGCCATGTGCGCGATCAGGATGGAGTCGGGTTCGTCTCCCGAGAGTCCGAGCTCGCGAAAGGCCTTGTCGCGACGCCTCAGAACGTCCTTCGGCCCGACCTCCAGTAGGGCGAGCACATGTCGGATCTCGGCTTCACTGAGAGGCTCCTTGCGGTACTCGCGGTAGTCGAAGTCGATTCCGTGTTCTTCTAGCAAGGCGACCGCCTTGCGACAGGTGCTTCAGGTTCGGGTGCAGATGAGCTCGAGCATGGGTTTCTCCGAATCTCGGTCAAGGTGCGCTGGGGCCGAGTACGACGGCGTTCAGAAACAGACGGTTGGCGCCGCGCCAGTAGGCACGAAAGTTGAGGTCCTCGGCGAACGCGATCACTCGGCCGCGTCCCACTCGCTCCTCGTAGGCGAAAACGGCCCCCGCAAGCCGCTCTTCGTTCTCCGGCCAGAGATGGCCCGACAGACGGAGGGCCTCGCCCTCGGCGTACCGACCGACGACGCGCTGCTTTGCGTCCGGCGGTCCCTCGGGAGCCAGAAGGACCCGGTCGGAAGCGACCAGTGCCGGCAGGTAGCTGTCGTAGCCGGCCGCGAGCCAGGACTCGCCGTCCAGATCGACACGCACGAGGGCACCCGGCGCGGTGATCTTGTGCGGGAGCTCGCCTTCCTTGGCCTCGGCGTCCTCCTTTTTGTCCCGGTCGTAGAAAGAGCGCAGCTGAATGAGCGCGAGCCGCTCGCGGACGAAGTCGACGCTCGCGCCCAGGGCTACCAGAGTTCCACCGTCTTCGACCCAGCTCTTGATTCGCTCGATGCCTTTGTCTCCCATGCGGTGGGCGAGCTCTTCGGCGGAGAAGAGGTGTGGAAGAACCAGGACGTTGTAGCGGTCGAGGGGAGTCGAGGCCAGGGTCGAGACCCGCCGGGTGGAGGTCGGGATTCCGTATTGTTGGTCGAGGGTGTACCAGGCCCAGCCGAACGAGTAGCCGTGGACCGGTTGCTCGGCCAGGATCGCGATCCTCGGCTCCTTGACCACGAAGCTGTCGTCACCTGAGCCAAGCGAGGGGTAGCCTTCTTCGGAGAGGCCGGTGTCGACGCCCGCGACCTCGAGCTCGTAGCGTTCGGCGAGGCGGCGTAGGTCGCCCGCGACCGTGTCGTCGTTCTGGCCGGCACGAACCACAATCGAGCCGCCGGCAAAGGTCCGCTCGCCGACCCGTGAGGGTCTGAGGACGACCGAGCCACGGTGACCCGCCGCCTTGAGGTGATACAGCGCCGCGAGGCTCGCCGCTTGACCGCCGTCAATAACCCAGCCGTAGGTGGGATTCTCAGGAAACTCGCGCCGGGCGGTCGGGGTGCTCGAGACCTCGAGCGACGAGTCGTCGGTAGTCGAGTAACCCTCGATATCGAACAGCAGCGGCAGAGACCAGGCCGTGATGTCATAGAAGCGCGGGTTGCCGCCCCGGTCGAGCCGCTCTCTTGCCTGGGCGAGGAACTTCTCCGAGATCGGCAGGTCCGGTTCGAGCAAAACCCGGATCAGACGATTTCGCGGCTGAGCGGCCTCGACGACCCAAGTGCCGGCCGGAAAACGCTTGCGCCCGATCTCGGCTCCGGTACGGTCGCGAACATCGGCAAGCTGGACGTCGGCCGCGAGCCGGCCGACTTCGACGCCGTTTCGAGTCAGAAGCTCGGCGACCTCACGCACCAGATGGGGATCGCCGTCGGGCCCCAGCAGGTACCGCACAATTCCACGACGGCCGTCCTCGATGGCGTCTCGAGCCGCCTGGACGTATTCGGTCAGCAGGGCTTCTCGGCTCGTCGCCGCGAGCCGCACCGCCGCCCAGGCGGCGGTGTACTGCTGGCCGAAAGCGTCGGTCAGCGTGCGCACACTGTCATCGGCCCGCGTTATGGCCAGGCCGCGTGATGACCCCTGCTCGTAGAGCATGCCCACGGCGCCCTGATAGCTGCCATAGGAGGTCGTGTAGCCCGGGTAGAAGTAGTTGTAGCGCTCGCGCGTCATGTACTCGAAGCCGGCTTGATCGAAGGCTCGAGCATGGGCCTTGCCGAAGCGCGCGAACCAGCTGCGGGCGAAATCCGGGAAGTAGGGGCCGTACGGGTCGGTCGCGGGATCGAAATAGAACTCGACATCCGAGCCCATCTCGTGGAGGTCCACGATCACCTGCGGGCGCCAGGCCTGCAGCGTCGGGACTCGAGCCTGCGTTTCCCGCTGCGTGTGCGCCCACCAGTCGCGATTGGTATCGAAGAAGTAGTGGCCGGTGCGAAACGAGATTGCTTCCCAGAAGTTGAAATCATTGCCCCAATCGTCGCGCTCGGAGACGGGCGAGCTTCCGAGCCGGCGATGGTTGTGATGGGCGAAGGCGTCGCGGCCGTCGGGATTGAGCATCGGGTCGAGCAGGACGACGACGTTCTCGAGCACCTCGCGAGTCTCTTCATCGTCGCCCGTGACCAGGCGCTCGAGTAGCTTCAGAACCCCCTCGGCTCCGGAAAGCTCGAAACCGTGAATCGAGCCACCCAGCCAGGCAAGTGCCGGCTGGTCGGCGATGAGTGAGGTCGCGTCCGAGACCGAGAGGTTTCTCGGATCGGCCAGCTTCCGGGCTCGCTCTTGGATCTCTTCCAGCCGGCCATGGTTAGCCTCGGATGTGACGATCGCCAGCGGCAGCCTCCTGCCTTCCCAGGAACTGCCCTGATCGATCAGCGTGACTCTGGGGGACGCTTCGGCCAGGGTCTCGAGGTAGGCGACCATCTCTTGATGCACCGTGATTCTCCGGCCCTGTGGGCGCCCGATCACGGACTCGTAGGTCAAGTCGGACGCCTGCAAGGCGGCCGCGAGCAGACAGGCCGTCGGGAGGCTCAGCAGGAGCGCACGAACGGGACGGCTCGTGCGGCTCGTGCGGCTCGAGTGCGATGGGTCGGTCATGGCGAACCACTCCTCCTTGGATTCGAGGGATTCCAGCGGACTTCGATAGTCGATGAGGTGGGATGATACCGGTAGAATCCCGGCGCAGTGACTCGCCGGTGGAAGAAATGAAGTGGGACCGAATTTCCATGCGCCGCATCCTGGTATGGGTCGCCTGGGCTGTGGTGCTCGTCGCTGGCCTCACCGGCCTATTCGCCTGGCACTCGGCGCGTTCCTACGAGGAGGCGGTCCGAGGATTCGAGACGTACGTAGGCTCGGCAGACCATTGGGACTACTCGAGGGCTCCGGTCCCCGACGCCGAGAACGCCGTGGCTGCCTTCCGTTCCGCGGTGTCGGATGTCGAGTTGAACCAATGGTCCCGCGCTCCACAGCCGGCGGCCTGGTCGCCGGCCACCGAAGCCTCCGCCCGGGACGCTCTCGCGGACCACGCCGAGGCGATCGACGATCTGGCGGCGGCGTCCGAGCTCCCGAGCTGCGTCTGGCAGGCGGCGACCGAAGTGGACGCCGACGCTTCCTTCGAAGTGGACGCCGACGCTTCCTTGGCGGCGGTCAAGGCCGCGCGGCTGATTCGCCTTCTCGGCTTCGTCGGCGTCGTCGACGGCGACGACGGGCGAATCGCGGCCGCCTATCGCATCCTGGACACCCTCGCCGAGTGTCTGTATGCCCAACCGCACCTGTTCGGTTCGATCACCGCTGCGGCGGTGGAGCGATTCCGACTCGAGGTCGTCCAAGCCGCGCTCTCGAGTCCGGAGACAAGTGACGATCTGCTGGAGACCTTGAAAGTCGAGCTCGAGAGAAGCGCGGCGGTCGACCGGGTTGGATGGGCGATCGCCGCCGAAGGCGCGCTCGGACTTCGGTTGCTCAAGAAGGACCTACCGGGCCCGGCGTCAACCGGGCGCCGTCTCCTGCAAGCGGCGTTCTCTAAACGCGTCGCTGCGGCCCTGGCTTCGCGCTGGGTGGAGTTGAAAAGCTGGAGCGAGAGGCCGTTCGAGGAGCTGTTGAGCGAGACAAAGTTGCAGGGGGAGCCTGATCTGCCGGTGGCTGGAATGGTCGTCGACATGATGATGCCGAACCTACGCTCTGTCATCGTGACTCTGCGCACCAATCGAGCACTGATGGAGCTGGCCATATCCGCGATCGAGGCCCGGCGGTATGGCCGACGGCAGGGCGGCTATGCCGGAGTGGTCGACGACCGGTCCGGTATCGAGGTTCTGATCGAAGGTAACGGCTCGGCCGTGCTGATCGGCAAAGAGCTCGAGTCCCGGCTCCGGGCCCAGCTCGGCTCGGCTGGTGCCGGCCAGACTCCCGGGGCCGAGTCCACCCTGGATCTGACGGTTTGGCGTTTGCCGCCGCCGGTGCGCGAAAGCTCCCCCGGCGGCTAGTAGTCGACGCCCACGGCCTCACACAGAGCTTTGACGAAGGCGCTGCCGGTTCGGCACAGGTCGGTGTAGTGCGTCAAGAAGCTCGGGGCGGTGATGTCCTTCTGGCTGATCTTGTGGACGCCGATGAAGTCCTTGCGCTTCAGATCCTCGATCAGGGGATGGTCCGGATCGATGCCGCGAGGTGGGCGCTTGAGACTGTCGCCGGTCAGCTCGAAAGTCTCGCGAAAACGCTTGGCGCCGGTGGTCCCCTTCCAGCGGCTGGTGTTTTCGACCAGGAAGCTGCGGATCTTCTTGGTGGATTCGCCGTCCGGATGCCAGATGCCCACGCCGGCGAAACAGCTGCCGGGCTCGAGATGCAGGTAGAACCCCGGGGCATGGGCGTCCTTCCCGGCCTTGTGGCGGAACTGGATGCCGGTGTGGGTCTTGTACGGACTCTTGTCCTTGGAGAAGCGGACGTCACGGTGGATTCGGAAAAGCGAACCGCCCACCTTGCGCGGGTCGGCGCGAAAGTGTGGACTGATCTTTCTGAGTTGCGGTCCGAAGTCACTGATGAAGGTGCGAGCGGGCTCGCGCAGCTCGTCCTCGTAGCGTTCCTTGTTGGCCTGAAACCAATCCCGGTCGTTGTTGGCGGCCAGGTCCTTGAGGAACTTGAACAGGGCGGGGCTGAAGTGCGCTTGCGACATGTCGACCTCCTTTCGATGGCGGTCGGATTCTGGCATATGCGCTAGAGCCGGTCTCGGCCTAGCCGGCGCTCGAGCCTTTCGGCTCCTGCGATCCGGCGGGCTCTTGGAGAGGTCGCCTCGGGCGATTTGCGCGTCTCCTCGCTGCCGGCTGCGAAACGGAACCGTGATGCCGAGTCCCCCGCTGCGGTGCGGGCAAATCGCTTGTCCTCGTCTCCCCCTCCAGTCGCCACGCCGGATCCTCGCACCGCCTCAAACGGC
>JAAENP010000575.1 GCA_024224155.1 bacterium | reverse complement strand
GGAGGCGTCGGAGGGTACCGGGATCGGCCTGGCGCTGGTCAAGCGCATCGTCGAGGTTCACGGCGGGCGGATCTGGGTCGAGTCCGTCCCCCCGAATGGGGGCAAGCGTATGGCGGGGCGGTACCAGGGATCGACGTTCTGTTTCACGCTGCCGGCCACCGGCCAGCGGGCCGCGGTAGGCGACGTCGGAACAGACGAACGGGTCGAGTCGAGCGCAGATCCGGGTTGAATGCGCCGCGGAGCCCGGGATTCGTCGTGGGCGTTGTAAGATGTGTTCCGTTTGCCCTCCTCCGGAGGGACCTTGCGCAGTCTCTGCGGAATCTGGTTCCTGTCGCGCCCCGCATCCTCGCTCGGGTGTCGGCCCGAGCCCGGCTACGGGTGGGGCGCCAGTTGAAGCTCAGAGATTCTCGGCGTCAGTTTTCTGGCCGGCTCTTTTGCCGCGGCGGACTTTTCAGCGCCATCGTCCTGGGGGTCGTGCTCTCCCTGCTGCTGTTCGGTCCTCTTTGGACCCAGTCGGGGGCCCAAGAGCAGACCGACCCGAAAGAGCTCGAGGCGCAGCTCGCCGCGGCGACGGGCCGGGTGCGGCTCGACCTGCTCCTCGAGCTGACCGAGGCCTATCGCGAGGCCGATCCTGCCAAAGCGATCACCTTCGGCAGCGAGGCGCTCGAGCTGCTCGCCGCGACGCCCGATGAAGACCGTGAGCTCGCGCTCCTGAATGCTCTCGCCGGCGCCCATCTTGCGCAGCAGGGCCGCGGGCCGGTCCCACTGCTTGACTATGAAACCGGTCTGCGCTATGCCGCACAGGCCGAGCAACTGGCCCGGACAGCCGGCAACAAGCCCGCCCTGGCTCGGTCTCTGGTGCTGATCGGGAGAATCTCATGGCGCACTGAGGAGCTTGAACGCGCCCTCCAAGAGCTCACCGAAGCTATCGGCCTCCTCGAAGAGCTCGGCGACACGGCGGGAGTGGCCAGCGCCTCCAATAGTGCGGGCATCGTCGCTCTCGAACGCGGCGACACCCAACAAGCCCTGGCGTTTTATCTCCGCGCATTCAGGCTTTACGAGGGAGCTGGCGATCTCCATGGCGTTGGGCAAGTGCTCAACAGTATCGGCATGGTTTACCAGGCACTCGGGCAGCACGACGAAGCACTGGATTTTTTGTATCGGTCCCTCGAGATCAAGCAGCAACTCGGCGATCAGCAGGGAGTCGGACGACGGCTGCACAACATCGGCAACACCTATCGGGCGACCGGCGATCCGGCTCAGGCCCTCGAGGCCCATCTTCGTGCGCTGGAGATTCGAGAGCAGGTCGGGGTCCCGCGATCCATCGCGCGTACGCTTCTAGCCATCGGCGTTGACTACCGCGACCTGGGCGAGCTCGAACAAGCGACCGCCTACGTTCAGCGATCGATCGGAATGTGGGAGGAGATCGGCAACAAGCAGGGTCTCGCTGCCGCGTTGCACTACATGGGCGAGCTGCACCGGCAAGCCGGCAGCTACGAAGCCGCACGCAAGGCGTTCGAACGCGCTCTCGCTCTCAATACCGAGGCCGGAAAGCCACCATCGTCGACCCTGCGCGAGCTGGTGGAGGTCTACGGCGCGCTGGGGCAGGGCCGCGAGATGCTGGAGGCTTTCCGGCAATACGATGCGATCACGAAAGAGAGCTACGACGAAGAAAACAGCCGGTCCATCGCCGAGATGCAAGCCCGCTTCGACGCCGATCAGAAAGAGAAAGAGATCGAACTCCTGCGCCAGCAGCAGGCCCTTCAGGCTCTCGAGCTGGAGCGCCAGCGCGGTACCCGCCGGGCTCTTGTCGGCGGCTTCGGCCTGGTGCTCCTCATC
>JAAENP010000574.1 GCA_024224155.1 bacterium | reverse complement strand
GTCGAGGAACTGCCACTTCCCGACGAGTTCGAAGTGGTTGCCGGTGAACATATAGCCGCCCTCGATCTGGAATTTGTCGAGGTCGGTCGAGCCGTTGCGCCAGATGCCGCCGGTGAACACCGGGTCCACGGTGTCGCCGCTGACCAGATCGTATTCGATGTCGAACGAGACGCCCTTGCCGCGCAGCCCGGCCGAGATCTCGAAGCCCTCGGCGCTGTCGAGATCGGCCTTTGACGAGCTGGTGCTGCTGCCGTCCGCCGCGGTGAAGGTGTTGCTGTCGCCGTCGTTCTCCCAGGTGAACGCCGCCAGGCTGAAGTTGAACTTGCTCTCGTCGGAATGGAAGTCGCCCTGGTCGAACTTCACGTGACCGCGGGGATGAAAGTCGACGCGACCGGCGAGGATCAGACCCTCGTTCCAATCCGCGGCATTGTTGACCGGGGTGTCGAAGTCGATCCGGCGGACGTCGGGATCGACGTGCTCTGCTCCTGCGGCGAACGCGTAGGTCACCTTCTTCGAGTCGTTGTGACCCTCCAACTTGAAGCCGAGCTGACGGTCCGGCGACCCGAAATTGTGATCGCCCACGAAGCCCCGCTCCACGGTCTGCTGGCGCTTCGAGGAGGCCAGGAACTCGCGCGAGAATGGCGTCTTGGAATTGCCGATCGTCAGCGTCATGTTCTTCCAGCCTTTGTACTGCATGTAGGCGTCCTTGATCGCCACCTCGTTGCCGTCGAGAGACTTGCCGAAGTCGAACTGGATCTTGCCCCACCAGTTCTCGGTGACCGAGCCCGCGATGTAGGGCCGCAGCCGGCGGAAGAAGACGGTGTCTTCCGTGTCTCCGCCGTCGGGGTCGAGCATCAGGTACTGAAGCTGGATGCGCGCGCCGATCTCCAGCTTCTTGCCGTCCTTGTCGTAGACCACGATGCCGCCGTCGGCGGGCGGGGCGAGGCTGGCCGCGAGGGCGCAGCCGAGGATCAAAGCCATACAACGTCTGCCCATGTTGGATCTCCCTCTCTGGTCCTGGATGGTTGTCGGGGTGGCCCGCGAGTTGCCTGAAATCGTCCTCAAAATCTAGGAAGACGAGATGGAAAGCGTGCAACGCCCGTGTGACAACTATGCGACAGTGACACTCGCGAACGCGCCGCCCCGGCAGGTGGCATCCCAAAGGCCGATAAACGACCCTTCAGGGTGGTCGATCCGCCGGGCGCCTGCGCTCGGGCGCGATCCCCGAAACCATTGTTCGCAAGGCGCGGGCGCCCACTTCAAAAAGTCCAACCGAAAGAGGTCGCCGCTCCCCAGTCGTTCTTCTCGCCGCTGGCGGTCGATGAGTCGCTGTCGTAGCTGTCGTAGACGCTGAGGCTCCAGTAAAAGTCCTTGACGATCTCGCGGCGCAGCGACGAATCGAGCTCCAACCGCACGCGGCCCGACTCGGAGAGGCTGGGGAAGACGATGAAGGAGACCGAGACATCGGTCTTCGGCGTGTCGTAGGTGAAGAAGGAGTAGTCGAGCGCCAGGATGCCCTCCAGGCTGGTGCGGCCAGACTCCGAGTCGACCAGGATCTCCTGGCTGAGGCCGAACCCCGCCCCCACCGCCAAAGAGGTGCGATTGGTATCGACGAGGAAACCGCCATAGCCGACTCCCGCCAGGGAACGCAGGTCGAGGCCGAGCTCCAGATTGTGCTGAAACTCTCCCAGCCCCCGTACCAGGCGCCGATTCTGTAGAAAGCGCACATATCGGAGGCGGAGCGAGTGTCGCTCCGTCTCCTTCGCATTGTCCTGGGTGGAGAAGACCGAGCTCAAGTCGATGGAGGCCAGGCGCGTGCGCGAGCGCACCTCGTCCCAGGCTCACTG
>JAAENP010000573.1 GCA_024224155.1 bacterium | reverse complement strand
TTTTCGCCCAACTCGAATCCTTTAACTCACTGAGGGACATGAGCTTAGCCGCGTGAGGCTTTCGCCCTGACGCGTGCTGACAACTGTCCGCATCGCCTCGGGGAGGTCCTGGACCGGGCCGTTTGGAACACCCCTTCCGAACGGCGCACCAAGTCGCAGAAGCTCGCCCAAGAGGCTCTCACGATCGAAGCCGAGGAGGCGCGCGCTGCCGGCGCCCTCGGCTTCACGGCTCGGATCCTCGTTCAGGCCACTCTCCCCCACAGCCGGCCCCACAAAGGTCCAAACCCGCACGAGTTCGAGCGCGTCAACGGCCGCTTCACCCTCTACATGAACGCACCGCCTTCGGTCGGCCTGCCCTACGGCTCGTACCCGCGGCTAGCACTCGCGTGGCTGTCGACCGAGGCGGTTCGAACCCGGAACCGCGAGATCGAGCTTGGCCCGACGTTCTCGAGCTTCATGTACAAGCTCGGCCTCACGCCGGTGACCGGCAAGCGCGGTACGACGTCGCGGCTTCGCGACCAGCTTCACCGACTCTTCTCCACCACGATCCGCTGCACCTACTCCGACGACTACTCGTGGCTTACCTACCGGATGAGCTATCTGTGTAGGCCCTGTCTCATCCCCTGGGAGGCGTTACAGACCCAGTTCGGGGCTGACTACGGGCAGCCGCGCGACTTCAAAAGGAAGTTCCTCGGCCACCTGGCCGACGTCCTCCACGTATATCCAGCGGTGCGCCTCTCTGATCGGCCGATGGGCCTTCTGCTCCGGCAGTCGCCAACTCACCTTCGTCGGGCGCTAGGAACCCTTCGGTAGAGGCCTCAGCCGTGCCTATCCGGCCGACCGCTAGACCGCAGCCTCCGCAGGCCGAAGACGCTTCCACAACCACAAGAGGATTGCGCCCCAACCGAGGAGCAGCACCATCACCGCGACCAGGAATCCCAGGAACGGCACAAACCGCAGCAGCGCGAGAAGGACAAGACCGGCAACGAGCGGCAGCACCAGCCCACGCGCTTTGTCCGCAGCAAACCGCTTCAGTACCCACCGGCCAGTGCAAAGACCCACCAAAAGCGGGGCCAGGTAGGAGGAAGTCAGCCAAAACAAAAGGATCAGCAAACCCAGTCCGACCATTCCGAGCACCAACGCCAGCGCCGCCAGACTGCCGAGCTTGAGGAAACCGAGGATAATCGCGACCACCACCAGCACCACCAACGCCAAAACGATCCCCACCGGCAGCGCCGCCACCCCCATCAGACCGACTCCGGCAAGCGGCAAGGGCCTCGACTGAATTTCGTCGCTCCACTCGTTGAGCCATCCGGGAATCCACCAGGCGAGAAGCAACCCTAGAACGATCAGGCCAAGCCATTTGAAGAGTCGCCCCGGCCAGCTCGGCTTGCGGGCTGCTTTCCCGGCATCGGCGCCTGCCGATGCCGGCTCCTTGCGAGTCAGGGTGCCCGCGCCCACGCCGCTCCCCCGCGCCTCGTTCGACGAGGTGTACTCGAGTCCGCCGTCGATCCGGGCGGTGTCGGCGATCGTCAAGCCCCCCGGAACCGTCGGTAGGGCCACCGGCGAAGGGATGTACTGAACGAACGAGGGCATGTTGGCGTCGCCCTCAACCTCGATCTCGCTGTCACCGCCGATCCCGCCGCGAATCTCGATTGCGTTCATGGAGCCCTGAAGGCTCTCGTCGATTCCTCCCGCCAAGAGAGCCTGAAATCCTGCAAAGAGGAGGCTCCCCCGGGTGAGGCTCTCAGGGTTGGTCTCAAGGCTGAAACCGGCCGCGACGACGTCGTCGCCAACAGAAGCCGTGGGACCGAGCTGCAGAGCCATCCCGGCCATCCGGATGTCGTCGCCGACGCGCCCGTTGACGACGACCGCCTGACCACAGGCCATGAGGTCGCCGGTCACCTCGCCGTTCATCCGGACCTCCCGGCCGCTGGCGATCACGTCTCCTTCGACCTTGCCATCCACCGTCACGGTCTCGCCAGTGACGTACAGGTCGTCGAGAATCACCTCGTCGGTACCCACCACCACATGCTGCCCGCCACGGAATTCGATCGCCGTTGCCGGAACGGCGGCAAGCACCCCACACACAGCTATCGCGTAAAACACGAATCCCGCGCTCCTCATCCGTTGTCGAGCTTGTCTCATGACGCAACTCCTCTTGTTGCCGACGAGTCTACGCCTCTACGGGGTGACGGTCGCGCCTACCGTCTCTCGCGCCCAGGAGCCTCACGGACTTAAGGCGCACCATCAGCTGAGGTCGTAGACTACCC
>JAAENP010000572.1 GCA_024224155.1 bacterium | reverse complement strand
CTCAACTGGTTCCCAAAAGACGATAATCGTGGCGAAGTGTCCGTTCCTCCGCAGCGCGGCCCCACGCTTCCGACTAAAACACGATGGGGGAACAACGCAGGAGGTCGCGAAGAGAATGACTAAGAGTAAGAAAAGAAACCTCAACGACTTCTTTGATGGTGCGGCTCTCGTCAATATGAAGCTCAAGATCTCTAGAATCTAACATTCTGAATCCGTGGCGGTTAAGGTGGCACTAAGCGCGTCTTTGACGGGGACGAGCCGACAGAGCCAGTTGACGAGGGGGTTCAAACTGGCGACCGTTGGGGACACCACTATTCCCGTGTGAGCGGATCGTGCTCAGCCCACGCCAGTCGACCGTATCCCGACAAGTTCCCAGATCGCAGTGTCGTACCGCCGGAGCAGAAGGATCCCTTGGACGAGGGCCAGCACGACATTGGTGGCCGCCATCGGGAAGGGCTGGAGGAGGGGAATCAGGAACAAAACCCAAAGGACCGAACATCCCACACCGAGGTCCACGGATCTGCCACGGCCGAGGATCAGCCCGCCCACCGCTAGCTCGAAAACCACGACGAGCAAGACAAAAAGCTCGTGATGGGGCTGAATCACCTTGGTCACGAAACTAGCCAGGGCAGGGAACCAGGCGTTGTCGGCGAACGAGGTCAGGTCGCCTTTGGGCAGGGTGAAGAAGAGATTGAATGCCGCGGCAGCGACTTAGGCCACCCCGACTATTGCTCGCCAGACGTTCCAACCGACTCGGCCGAGCTTTCTCATATGTGACCTTTCGGTCTTGGGCTTCTCGGGTCCTGCCTGCCTTGGATTCTCTTGAGTATCCTCGTCTCAAGCGTCGCCGGTACTTGTGCGTACCTGAGCTAGTCTCAAAACGTACCACTACCCGTGGTCGCAGTGTGGGCCATGGCAGTTTCGATCGATTCGAAGCTGATGCCAACCCATCCGGACGGCGCTCGCCGGGTTGGCAGGGACTAGACTGGTCCGCGAGAGCTTGGAAGGAGGCCTAGATGTTGTCCCGCGCGAAGCTTGGCTTTACCGGCGCCGCATGGATCTGCGCACTCTCAGGGGTACTGTTCTCGCCTGGGGCTCGGGCGAGCGATTGGGATCGAGATCGAGTGCCCCGCTTGGAGGTGGTGAGCGCCGCCGCCCGAGCGCAGATTCTCGATCGGCACACTGCGCCACTGCCGGCCGATGTCGTCGAGCGGGCGCGGAGAGTCCAAGCCGAGCTCGAGACGCTGGGCCTGCTCGATCCGACTCAAAGCTCTGCGTCGCCCAAACTCGTCTGGCCGCTCCGGCAGCGGGCCGGCTACGATCATCCCGGAGTCTGGGCGGCGGTGCGCTTCGTCGATCACGACTCGCGGCTCGGGTTCCTGCTCGACTACCAAGGCGGCGAGCGAACCTACGACCTCACCGAGATCGAGTACAACCACCAAGGCACGGACCTTCTCGCCTGGCCGTTCGGTTGGGCCAAGACGGCGCTGGCCCAGGTCGAGGTCGTGGCCGCCGCAGCGGGCCGGATCGTCGAACGGATCGATGGCAACTTCGACCAGGAATGTGGCCGGCCCTTGGAGGAGGAGCGGACCGCGAACCTAGTGGTGATCGCGCACAGCGACGGATCGATCGCCATCTACGGCCACCTCAAGCGGGGGTCGCTCTCTCCCAAGCAGATCGGCGATCGGGTGGAGGCCGGAGAGTACCTGGGCGCGGTGGCGAGCTCCGGGCAGTCGTCCTACGCCCACCTCCACCTCGAGATCTGGGGCGCCGCCGGCGACGTAATCGATCCGTTCGCCGGCCCTCACAACCCGACGGTCGACGAGAGTTGGTGGCAGAGCCAGCCTCCGTACTACGAATCGGGCTTCCTGGCCGTCATGACCCACTCGGCCGAGCCGACCGTCGCCTGCAACTACGAAGAGAAGACGTGGAGGCAGGACCGGTTCGAGCCAGGCGAAGACGTCTACCTCGCGTCGTTCCTGCGCGATCTTCGCCGTGGGCAGAAGCTCCGGATACGAGTGCTCGATCCGGACGGGGCGGTCGTGGCGAGGAGCAAGTACAGGGCCAGGGATCCCCATTGGGCGATCTATCCGGTCAGCCACCGGCTGGCGCTTCCGGCCGATGCGCCCCCGGGACGCTGGACCTTCCGCGCGAAGTTCGAGGGCTCGACCCTGGAGGAGAGCTTCGAGGTCGGAGATTTCGAGACCGAGGCCGGAGTGCTCGCGGTCAAGCCCGCGAAGATCCGGGCGGGCAAGCGCCGGAAGCTGAAGATTCGGGGCTTCGGTTTCGATCCCAAGCTGGCCGCCTACGTAACCGCGCCGGCCGAGCTCGGGCGACACCTCGAGATCGTGCGTGCGAGGGTCAGGGACCGCAAGGTCACGCTCACCATCGCCGTGGACGAAGCGGCTTCGCCCGGGCCGCGAACGATCGTGCTGACCGCGCCCGATTACTCCCAACTCGTGATCGAGAACGCGTTTCGGGTGGCTACACCCTCTGGCTAGAGAGTCGGAGCGGCCCGAGTAGTCTGGGGGACGCCTGAGTTCCCAATGGAATACAGATGCCCGCGCGTCCGAACGAATAGAGCCCCTTGCGAGATCGCCGGCGTTGCCATGCACGGCTCGCCCATGTCGCTGCGGCCGAGGACCTCGAACTTCGGCCCCGCCCTGATCACGGTCACGACACCCTCCTCGCCGGCCAGGTAGATCTTCCCGTCACTCGCCACCGGCGAGGCGCTATAGGTACTGTCGAGCCGCTCTCGATAGACGCGCGCGCCGGTCGCGAGCGACAGGACGCTCACGATCCCCGTGTTGCGGGCGAAGTGAACATGGTCGCCGTAGACCACCGGAGTGCTGGTGTAGGGACCTCCCGGTTCGCTCGTCCAGGCCAGGTACTCGCCGGTCTTGTCGCCATCGCTTACCGACACGTCACCCATCGCTGCGCTCTTGATCGCGTAGAGTGGCTTGCCGCGGTAGCCGCCCGACAGAATGATCAGGTCGCCGGCGACGATAGGAGTCGTCGTCTTGACCTCGAGATCGCGATGGAACCGCCAGAGCTCTTCTCCGGTCGCCGGGTCGTAGCCTCGGTCGTAGTCTCCGCCCAGGACGATGAGCTGAGTTCTTTCGCCGTCCGCATGGAGCGTGGGTGTGGCCCAGATCGGCTTTTCGTCCCGCGTCACCTTCCAGATCTCCTCTCCATTCGCCAGGTCGTGGGCCGCCAGGAACGAGCCGCTGTGGCGATCCACCTGGACGAACACGCGGTCGCCACCAATCACGGGGGAGCTCCCGTGCCCCCAGGACGAGGACGGTTCGCCGAAGAGCCCGGGATCGAGCACTCCGAGATCCACTCGCCACCGCTCGTTGCCCTCCATGTCAAGAGCGACCATCCCCTGCGGTCCCAAGATGGCCACGACAGTCTCTCCGTCCGTCGCCGGAGTGGAGTTGGCGTGGCTGGATTTCACGTGACGCTTGGCTCTCGGCTCGCCGGAGTAGAGCTCCTTCGACCAGAGGATCTCGCCGCTGCGCCGATCTAGGCAGTAGATCTGCCAGGACTGGGTGCCCGTGTCGCCCGACAGGTCGATACCACCCTGGTCACCCAGCACCAGTCCGACCTCGCTTTCGGCGACGGCCGTGGTGACGAAGACCCGGTCCCCCCAGACGACGGGGCTCGAGTGCCCCATTCCGGGGATGGGGGTCTTCCAAAGTACGTTCTCGCCCGATTCGACGTTCCAGCTTACCGGAAGGTCCTGGCCATCGGCCGCGCCTGCGGCGAACTGGCCGCGAAACGACGGCCAGTTCTGGCCCCCGGAAGGTGCCACCACGACCCCGATCGACAAGGCCGCGAGCGAGACGATGCGAAGACAGGCGCGGATCATGTTCAGTCTCCTCGCAGGTTGATACGGTTTTCCCTAGCGCAGGTTAGCTTCAGTGTACCGGGCGCCCAACCGTCTTCCGAATTGAGGCGGTCCCCAACGACCTAAGCACTGTCGTGTCCTCTCTAAAGTTGGCAACACGGGTTCAAATCCCGTTGGGGACACCAGCATATCGCTGTAATCTACTGAAAATAAGGGGTTTATGGAGATTCAAGCGCTCAAATTAGGGTGCCCCAACGGGAGTTCTTTGGAGCCCGAGCGGGAAACCTAGCAGGCCGCTGCTGAGGTCTTCGATAGCAGGACGCTTCGGACCTGCGGCCCCGGTGACTCGCTGGCTTCGAGGGGGCCACCAGAAGAGCAGTGAGCCCTTGCTTCGAACTCCGCTGAGGACGTCGGGAAGCCGAAACCGTGCCTCATCGAGCTGCGCCGTGCCATCCCATACGCCGGCCGTGTCTGCGTTCGACCACTCTTTCTCGCTTAGAATGAGCTTTTCTTGCTGGTAGCGACGGCCTGACCGCTGGTCTGCGCCTATTGGATGATTGCCCGTATGATGATCGGCCGAACCCTCTCGCACTTCATGATCACCGCCAAGCTCGGCGAAGGCGGGATGGGTGAGGTTTACGGGGCTGAGGATTCAAAGCTCG
>JAAENP010000571.1 GCA_024224155.1 bacterium | reverse complement strand
GTCCGCAGCTTGCACTCGGCGCGGTCGCCAGCGGTCAGGCCGGTGGCGTCGAGGATCGCCTGGCCGGCAGCTCGTACTTCACCCTGGTCGGTGTGGTGGACCTCGAGCTGTCCAAAGTGCCGTTCCGTAATGACCACGCCAAGCCGCACCGCGGTCGCCTTGAGGGCGAGATCGATCATGCGGTGGATCTCCATCGCGGGATGGATTTCGAGGAACAGCGCCGCGTCGTACTCGCTCGGATCGAACACCCGGTTGTCCTTGGCGATGTATTGGGCGAGCTGGGGCTGCATGCTGTCGATGAAGCTGTAGGTGCGGAGCTCGAAGGACATTGGCGGTTCCTCTATTCTTTATCGCCTCAGGTAACGGCGCTCGATTTCGGTGATCTTGTCGACTCGTTTCTCGTGGCGGCCCGAGCCCCAGGGGGTCTCGAGCCAGGTGCGGACGATCTGCTTCGCCAGGCCTTCGCCGATCAGCCCCGAGCCCAGGGTCAGGACGTTGGCGAGGTTGTGCTCGCGGCTGTTCTTGGCCGAAGACAGATCGTAGCAGAGAGCGGCGCGCACACCAGGCACCTTGTTGGCGGTCATGCACGAGCCGATGCCGGCACCGTCGACCACCACCCCCCACCGGCACTCACCCGTAGCCACCCGCCGGGCGACCTCGTGGGCGAAGTCCGGATAATCGACCGAAGAAGTCGATGACGTACCGCAGTCCACCGCGTCGTAGCCCAGCTCGCCGAGGTAGGCGGCCAGTTTCTC
>JAAENP010000570.1 GCA_024224155.1 bacterium | reverse complement strand
GCCCAACAGACGGGTCATGCCGAGCCAGAGCAGGCAGCCTGTCACGAGCCCGACCGGGATGATCCACCAGCCCAGAAGCTCGAACTGCGCATCGGGCGGGCCACTGACGAAGCCGAGTGCTAGAAGATCGGGTGGATCCCTCCAGAGCCCGATGTGAAGAGGAAAGAAAGGCTTCAGCACAGCGACCAGAACCAACGCCGCTGCAAGGCTGTAGCCCAGGATTCCGGCAAGGAACATCGTCAGGCCGAACAGCCCTTCCATGGCCCACCGTTGTGCCGCCCTCATGAGCGCCAGTGGCGATTGGCTGGACCGGCCTCGGGCGAGAAGCGCCTCGGTCTGATACTCGGCGGCCAGCTCTTCCGGATCGCCCAGGGCTTCGAGCACCTCGACCGCCGCCGCCGCTGGATCCGCCGAGTCCGCCAATCGCTCGGCGATATGGCTTTGGATCTCGAGCACGATGTCGTCGACCTCCCCCGCTTGGAGGGTGCCGAGCGCCCGCCGCAAGCGGGCCGTGTATTGCCCGATTCTTGTCTCTATCTGTTCGTCTTGGTTCATTCCTATCCCTCTTCGATCAGGGGCTGCATAAGCTCGCGCAGCTCCCGGTTGTACGTCGTCCAGCGCTTCGCCATCTCTATGGCGCGGACACGGCCGGCTCTTGTCAGCCGGTAGTACCGGCGTGGGTGCCCCGAGTCGCGCGTCTCCCACTCGGACTCGAGGTACCCGTCCTTTCGCAAGCGGTTCAGCAACGGGTAAAGCGTGCCCTCGACCACCTCGAGCGCGGCCAAGCGCCTCAGGATCTCCAGGCCGTAGAGTTTCTCGTCCCGCAGCGAGGCCAGAACCACCATTTCCAGAGAGCCTTTGCGCAGCTGGGACAGCCATTTATCCAGAGCAGAGCTATTCATAGCCCGATACTATGCTATGCATAGTATCATGTCAAACCCACGCGCGACACCCATCGGAATGAGACGATGCCTGCCATGCCCGGACCGAGCAGCTCACGAACGGCGCGACTGAAGGACGCCCTGTCGGTCTACGCCGACTGGCGGATGGCCAAGATCCTGCTCATCGGTTTCATAAGTGGCTTCCCGTGGGTGTTGATCGGCTCGATGATCACCCTCTGGCTGCAGGAGGCGGGTTTCAGCCGCAGCGGCATCGGGCTGTTCGGGTTGGTCTTCACAGTCTACGCCTTCAACATGCTGTGGGCGCCTCTGGTGGATAGCATCCGGATCCCGCTCTTGACGCGCGCTCTCGGCCAGCGCCGGTCCTGGATCGTCGCCATGCAGGGCATCATCGCGCTCGCGGTCGTCTCCCTCTCCAGGCTCGATCCGACGCAGGACCTCATCGCAATCTCCGCTTGGGCGCTGCTGATTGCCATCGCCAGCGCGACTCAGGACGTCGCCATCGACGCCACCAGAATCGAGCTCATCGGCCGGATGGAAGCCCGGAAGGTCGGCGCGGGATCGGCGATGGCGACCTCCGGGTGGTGGGCCGGGTACGGCCTTGGCGGTTCGCTGGCGCTGTTCAGCGCCCAGGCGCTTCAGAACCGCGGCATCGAGGGCTACTGGCCCGCGACCTATCTGGTGACGCTCGCGGTTATAGGGGTGAGCGTCGCAGCGTTGTTGCGTTTCGTCGAGGAGCCGCCCCGGGCGGAGCGGGAGACGGGCCAGTCCGAGGATGTCAGCCGGATGAGGGAGCTCCTCGTCGCCACCAGCGCCAGCGGCCTCTCGGCGCGCATGGTAAGAATTCTCTTCGGCCGAGCGGCGTTCGCCGCCACTTCGATCGCCGCTCTTCTGCTGGCTCTGCTCGTTTATCCCTATGCCGGGGCGAGCCTCGTGTCCTGGATCGGCGGGGGGACCGGGCTGGGGCTTGTTGCTCTCTTTGCCGTCTTCCTGACCGCCGCCCTGATCCTCTGGGCGCTGCTTTATCTGCTCAAGGAGGTCGTGGTGCGGCGCGGCGGCGGGGGCGCCGACGCTCTGGCCCGTGGCTACTCGATCTACTACATGCCGGTGGCGCGCTTCCTCAAGAATCACGGCGTGCGGGTCGGCGCAATCATCATCGCCACTATCATCCTGTTCAAGGTGGGCGAGGCTTTCCTAGGCCGGATGTCGCTGGTGTTCTACAAGGAGATCGGGTTCTCGAAAGCCGATATCGCCCTTTACCAGAAGGGACTCGGCACGATTTCGGTGTGCATTTTTTCCGTGATCGGCAGCCTGATCAATGCTCGCTACGGCCTGTTTCGCGGGATCTTCCTGAGCGGCGTGGCGATGGCCTCCACGAACTTGCTGTTCGCCCTGTTGGCGGCCCACCCGGTGAAGTGGCTCTTTACCTGCGCGGTCGTTACCGATCAGTTCACCACCGCGATCTCCACCGTCGCCTTCGTCGCCTTCATCTCGCAGCTCTGCGACCGCACCTACACCGCGACCCAGTACGCCGCGTTCGCATCGCTCGGGAACCTGTCTCGAACGACGCTTTCGGCCGGCAGCGGCATCGTGGTCGATGCTCTGGGTGGCAACTGGACGCTCTTCTTCGTCATCACTACCGTCATGGTGGTCCCCAGCCTCTTGCTCCTGCTCGTGCTGCGCAAGGATCTTCAGCCGCTGATGGAAGGGCAGACGACGAAGTTCATTTAGGGGCTGGGTCGAAGGGCGCGGGTCCGACCGAGGCCGGACCCCGACGCGCGCTCCTCTGTAAACGATCACTCGACGGGCATCAGCTCTCCGCTCGTTACAAAGTGCTCCAGTCCCTGGATGACCACACTCTCAAGAAGAGGGTCCTCCTCCGGAAGGGCTTCGACGACAGAGTTCCCCTGCTCGTTCAGGGCCGTGAACTTCATGGTCCAAGTGCCTTTGCACGTGCCGTCGCCGTTATCCTCGAGGTCGATTCTGAGTTGCTCGACAACGCTGTTGCCCATGATCCTCACCACCTCGAGCACCTCGTTGGGTTGAAAGCGGGTGAAAATCCACAGCCCTGGGCCGAGGCTGTTCGGTGATGAATCTCAGCTATCGAGCTCGGGCTCCACCGACTTCGGAGCCCAGGTCCTCATGACCCGCTACTTCGAAAAGGCCTGCCTCCACACCTCACTCGGCCTCCTCTATCTGGGCGAGCGGGATGAGCTGGGCACGCCGGCCCAGACCCTACCCTCGGGGATGGTCGCCTACGAGCGAGCGCTCGGACCGAAGAGCTCCGGCCTGGCTCAGCTCACGGTGTCCGAGAGTCCTTTCCGGGATCTGCAGCTCGCCGAGCTGGCGGAGACCTCGATCCAGGTGACGCTGGGCCTCAAAAAAGTCCTCTGGAACCGGCAGGTCCTCTTTGTCGGCTTTACCGAGAACATCCAGAACCTCAACAACACCGCCGACGTCGGCTTTCACGTCGGCCTCACCCAGACATTCGACCCGCGATGACCAGGCGTTTCACAGGAATCGCCTTCGGACCGAGCGCGCCTTCATCCTCAAAGTGGAGGCCTTCCACTCGAACAGGGCCCAACACATCACACCGCGCTACAACCTCGAAAGGAACCACCATGAAGACCCGCAACCACATCCGCCTCGCGCTCGCACTCGCCCTCGCCATGCTCGGCGCTCTGCCCACCCTCGCTGGGGCGCAGCAGACCGCCGAATCGCTTGCCTCTGTCCGCTACCGCACGGTGGAAGTCGATGGCATGGAGATCTTCTATCGGGAGGCCGGCTCTCGTGAGAACCCCACGATCCTCCTGCTGCATGGCTTCCCGACCTCTTCCCACATGTTCCGGGAGCTGATGCCGGCGCTCGCCGACGAGTACCACCTGATCGCTCCGGACTACCCGGGCTTCGGCCACAGCCCCATGCCGAAAGTCGACGAGTTCGAGTACACCTTCGACCGCTTCGCAGAGCTCATGGAAGGACTCACCGAGAAACTCTCGCTCGATAGCTACAGTCTCTACTTGATGGACTACGGCGCGCCGGTCGGGTACCGGCTCGCGGTGCAGCATCCCAAGCGTGTACAGGCCCTGCTCGTCCAGAACGGCAACGCCTACGACGAGGGCTTGCGCGAGTTCTGGGACCTGATCAAGACCTATTGGGCGGAGCGCACACCGGAGAACGTCGAGCCGCTGAAGGGTCTGCTGACTCTCGGGGCGACGAAGTGGCAGTACCTGACCGGGGCTCG
>JAAENP010000569.1 GCA_024224155.1 bacterium | reverse complement strand
TTTCGAGCAGGACCGCAGCCACGCTCAGGACGATTGCCAGCAGCAGGGCGACGTCGAAGGTCTTGCCGGCGGGCGTGTCGGCCTCGAAGATGACCTCGTGCATCCGGTGGCGCCAGCTGTCATGCCCCGGCTTCTCGCTCATGGCGCCCGAACTGTACCGTACTCTCAACAGGCTGCGGCCCGATGGCAACCTCGCCCGCTGCCGAGCCATCGAGCCGTCCATGCGCCCCTGTCGCGGGCGGGTCTATTCCTGCGCGAGCGGGATCAGGAGCTCCGACCCGAGGCCACCCGATCGGGTGGCCTGGCAATCCCCGTCGTAGGGGTATTGCGAAGAAGATCTTCCGCATCTATTAACGAGGCATCAAGGGGGATTGCGATGCGGCTGCTCAGAGCTTCGTTCGCCATCGTTTGCTGCTGTCTGGGAGTGTTCGCCGGTCCGGCCTACGCCGCCGACCTTCACCTCGATGGCTTCTGCCTACTGCCCGAAGCGATCGTGGCGGCCAACACCGACCTTCCGTTCAGCGGATGCCCGGCGGGCAGCGGCGCCGACCGAATCATTCTTTCCTGGGACCAGTGGCTCGTGGCCGTCGACAACGACACCGATGGTCCCAACGGCACTCCCAGCGTCACCAGCGAGATCACCATTGTCGGGAACGGATACAAGATCCGCCGTAACTCCACGTCGGCGCCGCCGCTGCGGCTCTTCCATGTCGGATTGGACGGCGACCTGACCCTGAACAACGTCGAGATCTGGCAAGGCCTCGCGCCCCAGGGAGGCGCGGTCTACAACAAGGGCGTCCTGACGGTCGTCGACAGCAGTTTCGTCAACAACAGCGCAGAGGGAACGGCGAGCTTCGGCTCGACTGGAGGCGGGGCGATCTACAACCGGCGTGTTGCCTTCATCTATGACACCAGCTTCGGCGGCAACACGACCACCTGGACAGGTGGAGCGATCAAGTCGGGAGAGATCTGCGTCTCGGGATTCTGCTGGATGTCAGTCAATTCGAGCGAGTTCCATCTGAGCTCCGCAACACACGGCGGCGCCATCCGCAACACGGGACCTGGAGTCCTCAACCTGGTCGAGGTCGACATTCGGGAAAACACGTCTAGCAGTGACGGAGGAGGTATCTGGAACTCCGGCCTCCTGACCGTCACCTCCAGTCTGCTGCGAGACAACACGGCAACCCGGCACGGCGGGGCCATCCACAACGAAGGAACCTTTGCCTCCACGATCGCCAACTCGACGCTGTCGGGCAACACCGCGTTCACGGCCGGTGCCATCAAGAGCTTCGGCGGGCTGACGGTCCGGATGAGCACGCTGTGGGGCAACGAAGCTACCGACACAGACCCATTTCACGACCCGGTCGCGGGGATTCTCGCAATCGAGAACATCTCCAATCCGACGCAACTCGAGCGCAGTATCGTCGGCGGCTGCATCGGCGGCTACGAGTGCAGCCCGAGCCACATCGTCGACCTGGGCAACAACCGGGGCTGCGGCAGCCCGGCCGCTTTCGGTGTCGATGACCTTCTGCTGAACAACGGCGGCCCGCTCCGCACTCACCAGCTCTTCTCCTACAGCACGGCCATCGACGCCGGCGGCACCTGCCCCCTGGCCAAGGACATGCGCGGTGTCCCGCGCAACACTCCCTGTGACACCGGCGCCTTCGAGTTCGGTCGTTGCGAGGACGACGTTTATGCGGGCGTGACCGTGGACGGCTATCGAGTCATCCAAATCTGCGAGTACTTCTGGATTTACGCCACGACGGTCGTGGCTCCGGAGGGTGATCTGGTGCTTCGCGCCGGCGAGATGGTCTCGCTCGGCGAGGACTTCGTCGTCGAGAGCGGAGCGGATCTCACCATCGAGATCACCCCCTGGATCATGCCGTAGGCAGCATAGGGCATCATGATGCTATGATGCGCCTGTGCGTACCACCCTCACCATCGACGACGACGTTCTTCAAGCTGCCCGAGCGCTGGCGGCAGCCCGCGGCCGGTCGCTGGGCTCGGTGCTCTCGGAGCTTGCTCGCAAGGGCTTGAAACCCTCGGCGCCGGTAACCTACCGAGACGACTTCCCGGTCTTCGAGGTAAGGGAGGACTCGGCGGTTTTCGGCCCAGAGGAAGTCGGACAGGCCCTCGACGACGAGTAGATGATCTCTCTTCTCGACGTCAACGCGCTGGTCGCGCTCGCCTGGCCCAACCACATTCACCATGAGACGGCCCATCTCTGGTTCGCCGAGCAGCAACCACGTGGTTGGGCGACCTGTTCCGTCACCGAGAGTGGCTTCGTCCGGGTTTCCTCGAACCCGGCGACGACCCCCGAGGCGCGCAGCCCGGCGGAGGCTATTCAACTACTCGAGATCATGGTCGCGCAGCCCGGGCACGTCTTCTGGACCGACGACGTGTCGCTTGCCACCGACGAGCTCGTCTCTCGACAGCGGCTCGTCGGCCACCGCCAGGTCACCGATGCCCACCTCTTGAGCCTGGCGATCCGCCATGGAGGTCGACTAGCGACATTCGACCGCGGTATGCTGCAGCTGGTTCCTCAGGGCAGGGAGCCGCTGGACGTAGTCGACCTGATCGAGTGAGAGCGCCGCAATTCTGCTGGAGAGTCTCGACTGGGCCCGATCCGCCTGTCACTCGCGGCTCAGGCTCCCCCGCGGGACCCTGTTCGCGGTCCAGTCACCGCTGCTGGGGGCACCTCCCGAGACGTCGATCGCGGTCCAGGTGCCATGGATGGAGCCGGCCGCGGCGTCGAGCTCGCCTCGTAGCGTGGTATCGAAGCCAGTCCTCCAATCGATCCGCTCGAGCTCTAGCCGGTTGTTCGAAAGCGTGCCGCGGATCGAGCCCTGGGAGCCGTTCGTGAGGCGGTAGGAGCCGGTCACCAGCGTGCCCTCCGAGTCGAAGTCGACCAGGCCAGTGATGCCGGCGCCGGCCAACTCGATCCGCCACCGGCCATCGAGACCGTTGTCGCTCACCAGGCCGGCGCGATCGAGCTTGGCGATCGCCGAGCGCAATTCATCGATCCGCGTCGCGCGCGCGATGAGGTCACGCCTGAGATGGGCGCTGTCTCGTGCCAGCGCAAGGGCGGTCTCACGAGCGCCGGCCAGCTCGCGCTCGCCCGCTCTCAGGGGAAGCATCAAAGAGGGCTCAGCTCGCGGCAAGGTCTCGCCGGAAGCCGAGATCCCGACTTGCTCGCCGGCAAGGGTTCGCTGCAGCACGCGGTCGAGCAACGCGTCCTGGCGGCTGCCGAGCTCTTCGTACTCGCGCACGGCATCGCGCTCCGCCGAGCGCGCCTCGCGGTACTGGTCTCGAGCTCGCTCGAGAAGCCGTTCTTCGATCTCGAGCTCGGCGCGAAGCGACGCGGCCGGCTTCTGAGCGACCGCCGGCGGCGCCACCAAGAGAGACAACCAGGCGACGACAAACAGACGACTGGGATGGAATGACTTCATCGACGAGCACCCCCTTTCGGACGACGGTCATAGCGTATACGGGCCATAGAGCGCCAGCGCCCAGACGGCTTTCCTAGGCCCTCGCTTCCCTAGCCCCACCCCGACTAATGGGCTTAAGCCTATTCTTAAGGGTATTGCTCTTCCTGTGCCAACGGGCTAGACAGAACCGTTGCGAGCAGAAGTGCTCGGCGGAAGTGAGCCGCCTACCAAGCCAACTTGGCGGCGCGCACAATCTGCGAGGAACACTCCAGGAAAGGAGGACGTATGAGAACCGCAGCATGGGTCTGCCTGGGAATGGTGGCCGCCGCGGGCTTTTTGACCACACCCGCGACATCTCAGGAGATCCCGTCGTTCGAGATCACAGCGTTCGTGGAGGGTCGTCTGTTCAGATTCGAGCCTCGCCTCCCCGTGATTCCGCGCTGGTGCGAGTTCACGGTGACGGCGAATATCTCGTCCAGCGATTTTGCGAGATTCACCCTGTCCGACTTCGAGACCCTGCAGTTCGTGCCAAGCGGTCCCGGCTCTTGGGAACCGCCCCCCAAGGGGCCCGAGGTTCTCATCGTCACGGAAGGTGGGGCTGACCCGGTACGAGAAGCCATCGAGTTCGCGAACGGTGACACGGTGACGTTTCGTCTGGAGGCGTCCGACCAGGGCGAGCGCCAGATGCTCGCCTTCACGGTGACGCTCTTCGACGCGGACGGCGAGGCGATGGCCGCCTTCGTCGATCCGTGGGACATTCAGCCCTGAAGCGGTAGCGATCTTCGCTCAGGAACAGGCGTTCCGCGACTAGAGTCCCGGCTCCGCCTCCAGAAGATCCAGAAATTCCGGGTCGTCCCAGAAGGCCCTGAAGGAAAGGTCACGCAGGAACTCCTGGCGCGGATAGCCGGCCTCGAACGCCAGCTGCACATAGTCGAGAGTCCGTTCTCGATCGCCCGCGAGCGCGTGGACTTGAGCCGCATTGAAAAGTGGATCGGGATCGTTCGGCGCGAGCTCGAGCACTTCTCGGAGGTTCTGCAGCGCTTCATCGAATCGAGCGAGCTTCGCAGCGCATACCGCGCGTAGCCCGAGCCAGGAGCGCCGTCCGCCGGCAGCCAAGTCTCGATCGTAGCTGTCGATCGCGGTCGCGAACCACTCGCGGGCTGTTTCGAAATCCTCGAGCTTCTCGTACGCCTCGCCCAGACTGTGCGGAATGAGCGGCTTGTCCGGATTCATCCGGTAGGCGTCGAGAAAAGCCTCGACGGCTTCGCCGGCTCGGTCCTGACGGAGGTAGATCATGCCGAGGTTGACGGCCGCCGCGTCATCGTCGCCCAGCGTAAGCAGACGCTTGAGCAGCGGAATGGCGTCCAGATCGCGTCCGCTCCTGGCATAGAGGATGGCCAGGTTGTTCAAAGCCAGTTGCGAATCGGGGTCGGACTCGCGCACGAGCTCATACTCCGCCGCCGCCAGGTGGAAGCGTCCGAGACGCATCAATTCGCGGGCCAGAGCCAAACGGGCCCGGATGTCGGCTCCCGCGCGAATCACTCCCTCTCGAAGTTGTCGCAGTCCTTCGTCGGGTCGATCCTGGAGGACGAGGGATTGGCCGAGAAGAGTGTAGGCACAGTAGTCCTCAGGGGTCGCTTCGATGGCGCGCCGCGCCAGCTTGTCGGCCGAAACGGCATCACCCTCGAGCAGGGACAGGCGGCCGAGCGCAACGTAGGCCATTCCTTGATCGGAATCCTCCTCCAGGGCCTGATCGGTGAGCCGGCGGATCTCGTCGGCGCGCTCGGCATCCGCCGATTTGAGCTGGAGTCTCGCCAGGACGGCGGCCAGCCGAGCTTGGATCTCAGGGCGACCCGGTTCAAGAGCCAGAGCCCGGCGGTAGCGCTCCTCGGCTGCCGCCAGATTCTCCTGGGTGTCGCCACGTTGCTCGAGGTGATGTGCCTGGTTGAGGAGCTCTTGGGTCTCGTAGCTGACCGGCCAGCTCGGTTCTTCGCTTTCGCGGGTCAGATACCAACTCCCCACCGCCAGGAGAGCCACGACTGCCAGGGCGGCGGCCAGCCAGCGTCGGCGGCGCTTGGGCTTGCTTGCAGCAAGCTCCGCGCTCGACAATGCCCCGGAGCGAATCTGGCCAGACTCCACTTCTTCTCGGAGCGCCTCGAGCTCGTCGCGAAGGTCCTGGGTCGAGCGAAACCTGTGCTTCGGGTCTTTGACCAGACAATGTCCGATGATCCGTCCGAGGTGGTACGGAAGCTCCGGCCGCAGGTCGGTCACCGGTCGCGGCTCGTGCCGAAGCACAGCCGAGACCACGTCGGCGGAAGTCTCGCCCTGGAACGGACGCCGTCCGGTGGCCATCTCATACAGAACGACTCCGAGTGAAAAAATGTCCGACTCGGGGCCGACCCACGCGCCACGGATCTGCTCGGGAGACATATAGGGAACCGTGCCTTGGATCCGGCCTTCCTCGGTCCAGGTCACGGTCGGCAGCTCGTCCGCATCGCTCGACTCGGGCTCTCTCCTCAGGATCGCCAGCCCGAAGTCGAGCACTTTGACCACGCCCCTGTCGCTCACCATGACGTTGGTCGGCTTGAGGTCGCGGTGAACGATCCGCCTCTCGTGCGCCGCCACCAGGGCGTCCACAAGGGGAACCGCGATCTCGAAGAAGCGCCTGACCGGTAGACCGCCGCGCGGGATCAGGCGAGCGAGCGTCTTGCCCTGCAGCAGCTCCATGGTCAGGAAGTGGACACCCTCCGCCTCTTCCACCGAGTGAATCGTCACGATGTTGGGGTGGCTCAGCGCTGCCACCGCTTCGGCCTCCCTCCGGAATCGGTTAAGCCGTTCCGGAAGGGCCGCAAACTCCTTCGGCAGCACCTTGAGAGCCACCCGGCGCTTGAGACGCCGGTCCTCGGCGAGATAGACGTCGCCCATCCCACCGGCCCCGAGTTTCTCGAGGATTCGGTAATGCAAGAGCGACCGGCCGGTCATGACGCTACGGGTCTCGGGTGTCGGAACTGCTCAGCGGGCCCCGCACTCGCCCGAGCTCGGATCACCCGCCTCTGGGGGCACGGGCCTCCGTGGCGTCTCCAATTGCCTCGACCCGCGATCGCTCGAGGTATCGCGACGAATCCACGGATCGGCGGAATTGGTCCTCCGGGTCGCAGCCTGTGCCCCTGCAGTTTCAGGCTAGCGCTCAGCGTCTCCCGCGTCAATCGGGGCGAGCGCGTTCTTTCCTGCTGCTACACTCCCCGCCAGCCCACGGAAGAGCGCAGTGGTTCCTGCCGCTCCATCGGGATGCTCGGCCCACCCGTTCGGGTATTGCGACCCCCGAAGCTCGGCAGGAAGCTCACCAAAGCACCGGATGGGGGGCGGCTCGTGAGACCCAAGCTCCTGAAAGGAGACAGAAGATGGCTAAGCTGAAGCAACCCTGTGAGAAACCCTGCACCAGGGTCATCAAGTTCATGACCGACCATGTAATCCCGGCCAGCGTCGGCATCAGCTTGCCGCCGTACAAGCGGATCGACGGCTACCGCCACATCAACTTCTTCGTTCAGTTCTCCCAGAAACAATCGGACGAGCCGCCCGTCGATCTCGGCGTCATCTTCGCCTTCGACCGCAACGGCAAGATGGGCTCCCGCCGCTACGTCAATCTGGAAGAGAACCTCGCGCCGCCGCAGAGCCCGAACATGATCAGCATTTCGGGCAGCAACGCCTGGCACGGGAGCCAGTGGAAGATCAGCAGCTACTCGGCTCGGCTTCCGGTGATGGGACCTTGGGTGCAAGTCTTCCCCTTCAACCAAGCTCCCTTCGATCGGACCCTGAGCATCTGGGCCTATCTCGTGTCCTAGGATCGAGGCCTATTCAGCACCCGCAACCGCGGGATGGGCGACTGGCGTCCAATGGGATTGCGAGGTCCGCCCTCCGATCGAGACCTTCTGAAGCGCCGGCCGCCGAAGGCTCAGTCGTGATGCTCGGCCGGCGTCATCTCTTCGGCGCCCGGCAGACGACCCACCAGACGGGTCGGATCATGAATCAACACCGGTAGGTGCTGCGGACAGATCCGGAACTGCGCGCCCCGGTACTCGAGCACGATCAGCGGGATCTCTTCGGAGCCCCGTTCACAAGCTAGACATACGTTTTCTGACATTGGCCTCTCCTAAAGCGCCGATTCTCTCCCGGGCCGCGCTCTCCTGCCACTCCCGGCTCTCTAGCCGAGCCCGGACCTCTTGCACGAGTCGTGTCGCGCGCCGGAACTCGGCCAGGGACTTGCCCTCGGCCAGCTGCTCGAGGAGCTCCGCCTCACGAGCGTTCATCTCGTCGAGAAAGGACTCTCCGGCAGGGGTCAGGACGATCAGCTTCGAGCGCTTGTGCGCGGGGTTGGTCTTGGCGGTCACCAGTCCATCCTCTCGCAGCTCGTTGACCAGCTTCTGAATGTGCTGCCGGCTGACCGCTCGGACTCGCGCCATCGCGGGCACGGTCTGCGGCCCGTCCCTCCCCAGGCTCTTCAGTAGGCTGCGCCTCCCCGAGGAGTGCTTGCCCTGGCCGAGAAACTGGGTCGCCGCGAGCTTCATGCGAAAGAACAGCAACGCGACCTCGTAGGTGAAGGCGTCCACGACCTCGTGGGCTTCGCTGCGCGCTTGGCGGTTTTCTCGAGCGGCCATCTCCACTTCTACCACGGACTGCTAGATCATCGGAGTGGGAATGTCTCCCCAGATCACGTGATCGGGCGGCTCTGAGGTACCGAGCACGGACTTCGACTCGGTGTCGACCCGAACGATCAGCACCGGATCCCTGCCGTAGGCGCCGGTGACGATGGCCCTCCCGGTCGCCCCGGAATGGAGTCGAGCCCGGGTGAACAGGATCTTGTATCGACCGCGCTCGAAGGCGCCGGTTCGGTGACCGCCTCCGACTTCTCGGATCTCCTGTTCCGTATGAAGCGGTAGATCCGGGAGAAACCAGTCGATGGGAACGACGTAGGCCACGAAGCGAGCGTCGAGCCCGGCGGCCGCGAGCCTCTCGGTCAGCTCGGCGTTGGTCAAAGCGACCTGGTAGGCCGCTTCGAGCTCCTCGGCGGGGAGCACCGCGGGAGAGAGCACCGCCGTGGTCTCTGTGTAGAGAGAGCTCACCTGACCGAGCGAGTAGATCCTCAGCGCCTGCGCCAGTCCGAGGCCGGCCAGCAGGGTGATGGCCAGCCAGACCACGAGGCGCCGGGCCTCGAGCGGCTGCGGTACGGCCGGGGCACGCCCAGGGAGCCTCGGCAGAATCCGGCCGGTCCGCCGGAGATAGTCGCGGTAGCTGTCGCCGCACCTCGCCAGGCATCTCTCCTCCTCCCAGCGCGCCAGCAAGTAATAGAGAAACAGCATGGCGAGATAGCTCAGCAGAACCAGGAACCGGGGCCAAACCAGAACCACGCCCAAGCCCAGAACCGCCAGCGCCAGATACTGCGGATGCCGAACCCATCGATAGAGGCCTCCGGTCACCGCCCCCCGACGCAAGAGCTTGCTCCCGTATACCTGTACGGCTCCGATCAAGAAGAGCGCCAATCCGATCGCGGCCACAAACAGACCGACTTCTCGGAGCTGGTTGAGCACCGGGCTGGCGGTGGTCGAGAAGTGAGGCAGAAAGAACCCGGTCAGCCAGGATGTCGCGGGCGAGGCATGCAGCACGTTGAGCGCCGGGCCGTAAGCCGAATAGAAATGCAGAGCGAACGGGCTGATCATGAACAGGAACTCGAGCACCACGACGATGTAGAAGCCCCAAACGGCGGGTTTGAGGTAGTTGCTCTTCCGGGTCATCGGAACCTCCGTTTCTTGATAATGACAATCATAGTTGTCATTACGCAAGAGGCTCGGCTAAGGTTTCAGCTGCAACCTCTGCGTGGGCGCGCCGCGAGAGTCTTGACGGGCCGGTTCTGGGCGCTCGGACTCTGAATGTATAATCGTTTTTTAGCGATCAGAAGACGCTCGAGGTAACGACCATGCAGAACAACGGAAGAGGACCGGTTCTCAGCAGCACGTTCGACCTCGAGGATCCCACCTTCGTCGCGACGTTCGACGAGCTGACCCTATGGTCCGCACGGTTCGGCGTGCTCCTCCTCGACAACCTGAGGCTCCGGCCCGGGGTCGTCGTGCTCGACCTGGGCACCGCCGCCGGGTTCCCCGCGCTGGAGCTGGCCCAGCTGCTCGGGCCGCGCTCGAGAGTGGTGGGCGTCGACATCTGGAAGGAAGCCTTGACCCGCGCCGAGATGAAGCGCGAGCACTGGGGGATTTCCAACGTGGAGTTCCATGCGGCGGACGCGGTCTCCCTGCCCTTCGCCGACGCAGAGTTCGACCTGGTCGTATCGAACCTCGGAATCAACAACTTTGAAGATCCGGAAGCCGTGGCCTCCGAGTGCAACCGGGTGCTCAAGAGGCACGGAACGGCTGCCTTCACGACCAATCTCAGTGGGCACATGCGGGAGTTCTATGCCGTCTTTCGCGAGGTCTTGAGAGAGTTCGGCCGGCCGGAGTACCTCGAGCGGCTCGCCGAGAACGAGGCGCACCGGGGGACCCGGGCATCCGTTCGGGCGCTTCTGGAGAATGGCGGCTTCGTCGTCAGCCGAATGGTCGAGGACTCATTTAACCTGCGCTATGCGGACGGCCGCGCTCTTCTCGAGCATCGTCTCTCGCGAGTCGGCTTTCTCGACGGTTGGCGCGCCTGCGTCGACAAGAAGGACGAGCCCGAGGCCTTTGTGCGACTCGAGAGGAAGCTCGACCAGATCGCGGCCCAGGAGGGCGAGATCCGGACCAAGGTTCCGATGCTCTTCGTCGAGGCCATGAAGAACGAGGGGCCGCTAGCGCAACCGTGAGGCCGAACTCCCCAAGACCCTTGCCACGGCGGCAATCGACCGCTCGACATCGCGGTCAGTCGTCTGCCAGTTGACGACGCTGATCCGCATCGCCCGCATTCCACGCCAGGTCGTGCCGCCGACAAAGGCCTCACCCGTCACGTTGATCGCCTCGATGACCGCATCCGTCCGGGCGTCGTGATCGGAAGGCTTGGCGCCTGGCCGCGGGTCGAGAAAGCGAATCAGTCCCTGATTCAGCCGCGGCCGCCAGAGCACCTCGGCTCCCTCGAGGGCGCCCATGCCGTCGACCAGGGCCCGAGCTTGCTCGCAGGTCCGGTCGACCAGCGCCTGCAGTCCGTCTCGACCCAGCTCGCGCAGAGCGGCGTAAACCGCGAAGCCGCGAGCCCGGCGAGACCACTCCGGATTCCAGTCCATCTGGTCGCGGGCCGTCTTGGTCGCTACCAGGTAGGAAGCCTCGACGCTCATCGCCGCTCTGTGCGCATCGCTATCGCGCACAAAGGCGATGCCGCAATCGTACGGAACGTTCAGCCACTTGTGAGCGTCCACCGCCCAGCTGTCCGCCATCTCCACCCCTCTCAGATGCCTTGCCTTGGCTTCGCTCGCTCGGGCAAACAAGCCAAAGGCGCCGTCGACATGCACCCACGCTCCGGCTTTTCTGGCAATGGGAATCAACTCCGCAAAGGGATCGAACGCCGCGATGTTCAGATCCGCGGCATCCAACACGACAATTGTCGGAATGCCCGTCGGCACGAGCTCTTCTTCGAGAGCCGCCGCGGCTACGCAGCCCTCGTCGTTCGTTCGCAAGGGAACAATGTCCTTGTTGCCAAGACCCAGATAGCGCAAAGTGCGGTCGACCGATGGGTGGCGCTCCGAGCTCGTCAATACCCGGATGGGCGGCGCGCCGAAAAGACCGAGCTCGTTGACGTCCCATCCGACCCGCCGCAAGACCGCGTGCCGAGCGGCCGCCAAGCCCGTGAAGTGGGCCATCTGACACCCGGTCGTGAACGCGAACGAAGCCTCAGGGGGCAGGCCGAACAGGGCCTTGAGCCAGGACCCTGCTACCTCCTCGACAACGGCGGCTGCCGGGCCCGAGGCATACAGTGCAGCGTTCTGATCCCAGGCAGCGGCCAGCCAGTCGGCGGCAAGTGCCGCCGGCAGGGCGCCACCGACCACCCAGGCAAAGAAGCGTCCTCCGGCGGAGCCCAGGTGCGCGCCCTCGGTCGCCGCGACAAGCTCGTCGATCACCCGCTCGGCTTCGACCCCCTCATTGCCGAGCTCGATGCTCAATCGGGAGCGAAGCTCGTCCAGATCAACCGGCTGGCCGACCGGTCGCTCCTCCAAGCTGCCCATGTAGGCTTCGGCATGGTGGAGCGCCCGGCGCAGAGCTCCTATCACCGGTTTGGCCTCGTGTCCGGGCCGAGCGGCCTGTGGCCGGCCGGGGATTCCTTTCCCGGTCACATCAGATACCGTCGAGGTAGCGCTCCTCGAGCACGCTGCGATGATGGATCTCATGACCCGCGATCACGTAGGCCAGGGAGCGGACGGTGAAGGGGCGGCCGCCGGCGACGCCTGTCGCCCTCCAGGTTGCTTCATCGAACGAGGACATGAGGCGTACGGTAGCAGCCCTGACGGCCGCGAGCTCTTCCACGAGATGCGACAGGGGACGATCCGAGGCGTTCGAGCTTCCGGCCCAAACCAAGGGATTCATACCGGGAAGCGGAGAGGGATCCGCCCTCGCAAGGTGAAGGGTCCGATAGGCGTAGAGGCGCTCTGCGTCGCTGATGTGACCGACGACCTCGCGAATCGACCACTTGCCGGGATCATAGCGATACCGCTCCTGATCTTCCGGACAGGTCGCCAGAAGTGTCATCGTCTTTTCGAGACTCTCGGCCAGGATCGAGAGAATGTCTCCATCCGGCACCTGGTCGATATATGTCGAAAAGAAAGGATCGTACTCGGACGTCTCTGGACGATTGCGCATTCTGGAACCTGCCATCCTGCATGCGCTCAGCAGGCGCCATCTGAAGGAGAGGAATCACCGCTCGTTCTTCGCTGGAGGTTGCGCCTCGCTTCGCGGAACTTGGCTTGCACCTGGCCCCCCATGACGGCTACCACGATCGCCTCGACGGCACCGATCTCTTCCCTGCTGATGCCCAGTTCTTTGGCCACGCCAAAGTAGCTTTCCATTCACGGGTAGCAGCCAACGCTCATGGCCGTAGCCAGATGAATCATCAGGGTTGTCTTTTCGTCCAAGAACTCGTTGTGGCGAGCGGAATCGTAGTACTTGGACCAAGCTTCGAGTTGTCGCTTCGGCAGCATCGTATTTTCTCCTCTCAGCAGCCTCGGACGTCATGCCCGTGCAGATTGCCTCGTGCTGTGGGCCGAGCGCGGAGCCTCTCCGCGGGCGGCGACCACGCGTCAACGGCCACCACCGAGTCGACGCTGCGCACGGCGTGGGGCATGTCGCCGGGAATCGCGATTGCCTCCCGCGGTCCAACGACGACCTCCTCGCCCCCCATGTCGAAAACGAGATGACCGGATAGCACGAGGGTGATCTGCTCGCTCTCGTGGCTGTGCTCGGGAAACGAGGCTCCCGGCTCCAGTTCGAAGTACGTGAGCATCGACCGCTCCAGCGAGACCTCGAAGAAACGCGCCCCGGGGACATCGGCACGCAGCGCTAGCTCGTCTGCTCGGTAGTAGCGGTATGGTACTTTCATTATCGTATTTGTACGATAACGAGTGCCTCGTGTCAAGGCCGGTGAACCGAGTCTTTTCCGCCTCCGTGTCCGTCAGCCCTGCTGCTTGACCTCCAATCAAAGAGGCCTCTATTCTCGATTCCATGGTTGGAGCTACTCGTACAAAAAGGGCGAGCGTGCCCGAGCTCTGTTGCACTCTCGACCTCAGCAAGGCCGAGGAGAAACGACTGGTGCGGATGTTCAAAGCACTCGGCAACCCCATCCGCTTCGAGATCATGAAGTTTCTCCTGACCCACCCGGGGTGCATCACCGGCGACCTGGTCGACCACTTGCCGATCGCCCAAGCGACCGTCTCTCAACACCTCAAGGTGTTGCGAGACGCCGGTTGGATCGAGGGCAAGATCCAGGGGCCGGCGACCTGCTACTGCATCGTGGTCGAGCACGTCGAGTGGTTCCGCGAAAGAGTCTCCGCGGTTTTTTGAAATCTTGCCGCCGGCCTGACCATCGCGACCCGTCGTCGACTCAAGCTCGACGAACAGGCCGGTCATTCCCTGGCGCCGTTCCAGTCCCTGGCGGAAGCTTCCAGCCCGCCGCTGTAGGGTTCCTTCGAGAGATACTTCATCCCCGAGTCGCACATCACCGTCACGACGGTCGCGCCAGGACCCAAGCGCCGTCCCACCTCGAGTGCCGCGGCGACGTTGCCCCCGGTAGACGTGCCCGCAAAGATCGCCTCGATCTTCGCAAGTCGCCGGGCCATCTCCATCGACTCCTCCGTCGAGACGGTCGCGATCTCATCAATCGCTTCAGGCCTCCACAGCGGAACCACGAAGCCCGCTCCCACCCCTTCTATCTTGTGGGCCCCCGGATCGCTTCCCGACAGCACCGCGGATTCGGCGGGCTCGACCGCCACGCAATGAATGTCAGGGTTGTATCCGTGAAGGGCTTCGGAGACGCCGCGCGAAGATGCGGCGGTACCGGTGAAATGGACGAACGCATCCACTTCACCCCCCGTCTGCTCCCAGATCTCGGTACCCATCTTGTGGTACGCGCTGAGCTGGTCCGCGTTTTCAAGCTGATCGGTCCAGAAGCCGCCGGTCTCCTCGGTGATCTGGCGGGCCGCTTCGATCATGTTCCGGGTCAGGGCCGCATCCATGCGCCCCTCGACGCTGCGCACGATCGTCAGGTCGGCGCCAAAGGCCGCCATGTGGCTCAGTTTCTCGGCACTGAACGCGTCTGATGTGACGATACTGAGCTTGTAGCCCTTGGCCGCACAGATCATCGCGAGTGAGACCCCGGTGCTGCCCGCCGTGTACTCGATGACGTGGCCGCCCTCCTTCAGCCGGCCGTCCTTCTCGGCGGCTTCGATCATTGCCAGGGCCATGCGATCCTTCATGCTGCCGGTCGGATTCTCTGACTCAACCTTCAGCAGGATTCTCGCGCAGTCCTCGGGAACAACCGGCCCGAGCTCGATCAACGGGGTGTCGCCGATGCGCTCGAGCACGGAGGATTGGATCTCGGGCATGATGAGTCCTCGCCGGCCGGTCTCGAGATGGCCCGATTCCCGTTGCCTGCAGAGCGGTGAGCGCACGCCATCGACCCACAGGTCATAGACCCGTTTTCGGCCTTCTCGATTAGCGTAAATCTACGATATAGGGCCCCCGGTGTCAAACGGTCCCCTAGCGCGAAGAACTGCTTCCGACACCACCCGGCCGAGCCCGCGCCTTGGCGGGCAAGGCGAGCTCCGCTTCCAACGGAAAGAAGCACACCAGCGGCTCGGCCACCTGCGCCTGCCAGGCGCCCCATCCCGCGCTGTCGAGAAGCTCGAGGCCGTCAACGTCGTGGCCGGCAAGAGTGAGCGCTTCGACCAGGCGCCGACAGTCTTCGCCGAGGTCGAGTCCCCACTCCTCCCGGCGCAGCTCGTAGCGGTTCCAGGTGACGAAGAACCGGCTGTCGGAGACCCGCTCGCCTTCGAGAAGCCGAGTCATGAGCTTGCTGCCGAGCGGGTCCAGCAACTGCACCGAGAGGCCGCCGGCCATGCCGAAGATCTCCGGGCGCTCGAGGGCCGCAAAAGCCGCCATCATGCCGGCGTTGCCGACGCCCAGAACCGCTCGCGAGGCTGGACCGCGAATGGTCCGGTAGTGGGCGTCCAGATAGGGCAGCAACTCGTCCGCCAGCATGCTCACGTACTCGCCCGAGCGAGGTCCACCGAATTGATCGCGCGCCGCTTCGCTCGGCTGGTTGACAAGAACCGCGATCACGAGGACCATTTGCCGGCCGATCAGGTGGTTCAGCGAGTTGGGCAGGTTCGCCAGCCTGAGCCAGGCGTCGCCGACGCCGTTGAAGACCAGTACTGGGTAGGCCCGCCGCTCTCGCTCGTAGCCCGGCGGTAGATAGACCTCGATGCGCCGCTTGGCCGCCAGGATCTCGCTGTCGAGCTCGAAGCTCTCGAGCCGGCCGGGGGCGCTGCTCCGATAGGGCTCGAGGTGCTCGGCGGCCCTCCACCCGGGCATCGCCAGCACGGAGACCTCGCCTTCTTCGCCCGGGGCGCGACGCGGATTCAGCGGGTCGAGCCGGCGCTGCTCGAAGTCGACCTTGAAGATGTACTCCCAGCGCACGCCGGGCTCGATCGAGTAGGTCCGGTGGAAAAGGTCGGTGCCTACGATCCGCGTCATCGGTTCTTCCAGCTTGAGCTCGGTCATGCTGCCGGTGATCCCGACGTCCTCGGCCTCGCCTCGGTAGACGAAGTGCACCAGGCGGCGGTTCTCGACGATTCGAAATTCGTCCTGAGCTTCCATGAACTCGTCGATCAGAGCCTTCTTGTCGTCGGAGCGCTCGACCTTCTCGACGAAGCGTGCGAACTCGCTCTCAAGACCCGAAGCGCGTCGCTCCGCAACCCGCGCTTTGCCTGCCACTACCTTCACCGCAGCGATCTCGCGGGTGTCTCGCACGAAGATCGTGCCGCTCGCAAAGCTGGGATAGGTCGAGCTGGAGCGACCGAGGATCTCGGCGCGTGACAGCTCCTCGTATCCGTCGGGCGACGCCTCGGCAACCACCAGCGCACCTCCGGCGCCGAAGATCACCAGCCGGCCGTCGAGGACGATCAGGCCCCGGCCGCCCGGCGGCCTCGACCGCCACACCCGAGAGCCGTCGCGCGCGGAGACACAGGTCAGGAATTCGCCGCTGAACCCGTAGATGAAGCCCTCGTGGACGACCGGCGTCGCGAAGCTCAGCTTGAGCTCCGAGCTCCGCCAGATCTCGGTCGCGACATAACCGCCGCCGGACTCTCGAACCTCGAAAGCGACCGCGCCCCTCCGCCCGGCCAGCAGGAATCGGTCGCCGCCGATCGGCACTGCCGTCGGGGCGAGCCCGGCAGCTTCGCCCGCTCCGGCTGCCGGGGCGACTCCGGCCCAAAGCGCCGCCAGGCAGCTCACGAGAAACACCAGCAGAAATCTCACCATGCGCGTCGTCATCGTCCCCTACCAGATCGAGCTTGGCACGTTGGATTGGCGTTAGCTGACGGCTTTCTTACGAGGCGCACGCCTTAGAGTTCCCTCACCGCCGCATCAGGACTTCCTCATTGACCGACTGCTCCCCTGGTCTTGGACCGACCGGGACGAGCATCCATGAGGAAAATCACCGTATTTCTAGTCCTTCTCGGGGCGCTCTCGGCGCTTCCGGCCAGAGCGGTCAGAGCCGAAAGCCCGGGCGTCGAGCTCGCACAACAAGCCTGCACCGCGCTCAAACAGGGCAATCCCCGCCTCTCGGATGGCATAGGGATCGTCTTCGACAAGAGCGTTGCGCGAAGGATCGTGGAGGAAGCCGTCGGCCGCTGGTCGGCTTGCCGGGAGTACGAGGACGGCTTCCCGCCCTTCTTCGTCGGGCGAGAAGGAAGCCAGACACTCGTGGTGCGGTTCGCCAGAACCAGCAGCGGGCTCCCGCGTTGCGGAAGCTTTCGCGGCCGGACGATTGTCCTCTACGCGTTCGCCGTCGACCGGACCGGTCGCCTGCGCTCATGCAGATCACCGGTCGACCTCCTGGCGCACGAACTGGGACACGCGCTCGGACTGCGCGACGCGCCTGAGGACCTGGCCTGCCATGCCTACACCATGTCCAACCTCCACGACTCCGACCCGCTCAGCCGCCAGGTTCAGCCCGAGGAATGCCGCGCCGTTGCCGAGCGCTGGCTGACTTCCCAGGAGATCGCGCGCGACTCCGCACCGGCGCTCATCGCAGGAGTCGACTGATGGCCGCAACAGCCTCGTGCCAACCCACTTCCCCAACGTTCTCGACGTGGGCATCCACGCCCACGCCATACGCCTCAACGAAAGGAGGCACTCCATGAAGCTCTCACGAATCATCGTCCTGTCCTTGGTGCTGGTCGTAAGCGCCCTCGGAGGAGCGTGCGACAACTACCACAGCCCGACGGAGGCCGAGTTCGAGCCACTCGACCAGCTGGCTGGGATCGAGTGGTACTACAGGAACTGCCCGTCCATCCCCATGGGCACGCCTCCACAGCATCCCTGCAGAGAGCGTTAAGCAGGTGACCGCCCGAGGGGATTGGAGTTGCCCCGATTTTGTGGACAAGTTTCTAGCCCAGAGAATGGGCGGGAAGGAGTTCACGAATGGGCAAGACGAGACGGGGCTTTAGTGACGAGTTCAAGCGCGAGGCGGTTCGTCTGGCGTACGAGAGCGGCCGCCGATTGAGCGATGTAGCCCGGGAGCTGGATGTGCGTCCGGATCTGATCCGGCGGTGGCGCAAGAAGCTGAGCGGGGGTCAGGAGGGGCGTGCGCCGACGACAGAAGAGCAGGAG
>JAAENP010000568.1 GCA_024224155.1 bacterium | reverse complement strand
GTCGGGCCGAGCTCGATCTCGCGGCTCCGGGTACGGACTGCCTCGGTCGAGAGCCAGGCCAGTGCTAGCCGCGGATAGGAGCCTTAGGGCAGCCCGACCGGCGGTGGCGCATTCATGTAGAGGGTGAAGCGGCCGTTGACGCGCTCGAACTCGTGCGAATTCGGCCGACTGTGGGGGAGAGTCGCCTGAACGAGGATCCGGGCCATGAAGCCGAGGGCGCCGACGGTCCGGGCTTCCTCGGCTTCGATCTCGAGCGCTTCCTTAGCGAGCTTCTGGGATTTGGTGCGCCGTTTGGGACGGGTGTTCCAAACGGTCCGCTCCAGGACCTCCCCGAGGCGATGCGGACAGTTGTCAGCACGCGTCAGGGCGAAAGCCTCAGGCGGCTAAGCTCATGTCCCTCAGTGAGTTAAAGGATTCGAGTTGGGCGAAAACGGTGTTCCAAATCTCTCCCGTTGGGGACACCAGTGTTGCCATGTAAACCATGGAATCTAAAGGGCTTACAATGATTCTGGTAGCTCAAACTAAGGTGCCCTTACGGGAGTTCCTTGGAACCCTCTCGGCCAACGCGTCAGAATAGCGGTTCGGATTCTCCCAGGAGGTCAACATGCCAGCTACTCGCGATCCACTGAGAGTCGCCGCCGCTCAGAAGTCTTCAGTCTTCCTGAACCGGCGCGCGTCGGTAGAGAAGGCTTGCACGCTCATCGCTGAGGCATCTTGGAAAGGGGCAGAGCTCATCGTCTTTCCAGAGGCTTTCGTTCCGGGATATCCGGACTGGGTGTGGCTCGTGAAGAACAGCGACGGGGCAGCGTTGAATGCGTACTACAGGGAGCTGCTGGAGAACGCGGTGACCATCCCGGATGAGTTCACAGAACAGCTTTGCGAAGCTGCACGCGCTGGCGGCATCCACGTGGCGATCGGAGTCAACGAAAGGAACGCGGAGGCCTCTTGCTCGAGTCTGTTCAACACACTTCTCTATATCTCGGATGAGGGGATTGTCCTGGGAGCCCACCGCAAGCTGATGCCGACAGGCGGCGAGCGAACGGTCTGGGGCCAGGGAGACGGGACGACACTGCATGCCTTTGACACCCCGATCGGGAAGCTGGGTGGGCTGCTCTGCTGGGAGAATTACATGCCCCTGGCACGGCAAGCGATGTACCAGATGGGAGTGCAGATCCACGTCGCCCCCACTTGGGATTCGAGCGAGCCTTGGCTTCTCGCGATGCGGCACATCGCGCGGGAAGGGGGGATGTTCGTCGTGAACTGTTGCCAGGCGCTCCGCGTGGAGGAGATTCCGGAAAGCTACGAGTTCAGGAAGCTCTATCCGGAGGACCGGGAGTGGGTCAACCAGGGCAATAGCTGCGTCATCGACCCGATGGGGAAAGTCCTCGTCGGACCGGCGAAAGGAACGCAGGAGATTCTCTATGCGGATCTCGACCTCGACCTGGTCCCCGCGGCGAAGCGCATGTTCGACTCAGCCGGCCATTACGCGCGCCCGGATGTCTTTCGCTTCGAGGTCAATCGCGGCGAGTAGAGAGTCCACTCGGCTGTGCTACGGTGCGCCCGCCTGCCTGACGGCACACAGGTGAAGGTCCGGCGCTGCTCCAAGCTCTGTACCGCGAGAGCGATCTCATCGCGAAGGCGATCCAGATATTGCTGTTCCAAGATCCGGTGCTTCCGTGCCTCGTTCCAGAGATTGACCTGGAACGCAGGCCTCCGTCGAAAGCCAGGCGAGCGCGGGCCTTGGATACGAGCCGTAGGGGAGTCCGACCGAGGGCGGCGCGTTCATGTAGAGGGTGAAGCGCCCGTTGACGAGCTCGAACTCATGAGTCTTCGGACAGAGTACAGAGACAGAGACAGAGACAGAAACAGAGTCTCCCTGGGAGCTCGTGCCCCATGCATCATGCCACGATTCTGGTGGACGGCTACGGGATCCCGTCAGGGCGATGAGCTCAGACCGGCAGGACCCGCATCGGCATTCCGAAGCGTGCGCGCATGACCGTCCCGGGAATGCGCTCGAAGGGATGGCCCGCAAGCAGATCGAGCCGATACCGCTGCGCGACCTGCGCCACCATCAGTTTTGCCTGCGCGAGTCCCAGGTGCGACCCGATGCACATGCGCTTGCCGGCGCCGAACGGAATGAAGGCATGGGGATCGCGCTCGGCAACCTGCTCGGGAAGGAACCGATCGGGATCGAAGCCCTCCGGATTCGGCCAGTGCTCCTTCAGACGATGCGTGGCATAGGGAGAGACGATGACCATCGCACCGGCGGGTATGTGGCAGCCGCCGATGCTGTCGTCCTCCAGTGCCACCCGCGAGAAGTTGTATGCCGGCGGATAGAGCCGTAGGGCCTCTCGGATCGCCCGCTCTGTGTACTCCAGCTTGTCCATGTCCTCGCTCGTCGGATTGCGCCCGCCGAGCACCCGATCGACCTCGTCGTAGAGCAGCTCTCGCTGCTGCGGCTGCAGCGAGAGTCGATAGAAAAGAAACGTGGCGGTCGCCGCCGAGGTCTCGAAGCCGGCAAAGTAGAGGGTGGCCAGCTGGTCGCGAATCTCACGGTCGGTGAACCCACCCTGTTCGTCCCGGGCCCTCTCCAGAAGCGAGAGCATGCCGTTGTTTTCGGCCCCGGTTCTCCGCTGCTCCTGGATCGCCCCATACAGGCATTCGTTGATGTCGCGGAGGACTTGTTTGAGTCGTCGTATCCGGCCCAGCGGTGGCAAGCGCCAGGAGCCGAAGAGACCCTTGGGGGGCTTCGGCCAGTTGGCTTGCATCCGATGAACGATCTCGATAACGCGTGCCACCGCCTGTTCGGATCCCGGTCCCAGAACCCAACGACCGATGAGCAGCTGGTTGAGATCCTCGAGCCCATGCTGAATGTCCAGGGGCTCACCACTGTCGACGTGCGGTCGCCAGGTGTCCAGGTGTCTCGCGATTCGATCCGCCATCCAGTCCACGTGGTCGGCGATCCTCGTTCGCGACATCCCCGCGTTCAGTGCCCCACGCAAGCGCTTCCAAGTTTCACCTTCGGCCACCAGGATACCCTCGCCGACGAAATCCCGATGGGCCTTGTAGCGCCTGTCCTTGGTGTAGTTGTCGGCGTGGTCGACGAGCAGCTCCCGGATCAGCTTCGGCTCGGCGACCAGATAGGTGGGCTTGCGACCGTAGAAGAAGCGGGCGATGCCACCGTAATCGCGCGCGACATGGGTATGAAACGCCATCGGATCGTCGCGGATCTCCCGCAGGCTGCCGAACCAGGGCAGGCCCTTGGGACCTGGGGGGTGCTGAGCGTGTGATCTCGACACTGAAACCTCCTCTCGAGACGCGGTCGGATGGTAGTCCCTCGGCGTTGCGGCCGTCACGGCGGCCTCGACAGAGCCAGGGTCTGGGAATCGACAAAGCCTATGGCCCGGTGTTCGAGGGAGTCACCACCCTCACGGGTAGGATACGAATGCCTTCAGGAACCCGGAGAGTTGTGGAGCCGGTACGGGCCGTTACGGCTTCGGCTCGTCTCCGCCGGAGCGCTGCTCGCGAATGATCAGCCCGGCAATGACACCGACCGCGGCAAACGGCACCCCGAGCAGAAACAGGATGCCCCTGCGAAAGGCCGCCGCCAGAATGAGCCCTTCCGGGGAGTCGAACGCCGAGCGGCACATCGCACATTGAGCGACTACCACTTCCGGCAGAAACAAGGCAGCGACAGCGGCCATCACCACCAGCGGCAGGTGTCTGTTCACGGTGAGTTCATCTCCAGAATCCGTAGACCGTCGGGGAGGATCAGGAAGAAAAGGATCGCTCCATTGATCAACAACCCGAACAGGACGCTGAGGCGGAGAAAGAGCCGCTCGTAGCGCAAATGCATGAAGTAACCCGCAATGAGAGTCGCTTTCAAGAGCATCGCGAAGACCAGGATCAATACGAGTGTCGCCGACGGCCCCGCGGCGGGCTCCTCGGCGAGCGCCCGAGCAGCCGGCCGATCGATGAAGATCATGACCAGGGTCACGATCAGAAGAATCAGCCAGATCTGCCAATACAGCTTGTAGCCGCCGCGCGATTCCGGTTTCGCCATCTCCATCCTCCTCAGAGCAGATAGAACACGGTGAAGATGAAGACCCACACGAGGTCCACGAAGTGCCAATACAAGCCCGCCATCTCGACGCCTTCGGGCTTAGTGATCTCGCGGCCCCAACGCAACGCTGTCACCACCAGGATGATCACGCCCGAAAGCACGTGCGTGCCGTGGAAGCCGGTGATCAGGAAGAAGTAGGAGCCGAAGAGCGGCGCTCCGAAGGGATTGCCGGAGAGCCGCACGCCCTCGCCGATCAGGGTCGACCATTCCATGGCCTGCATGGCGAGAAACACCAGGCCGCCGAGCGCCGTCAGCCAAAGAAACCGCTGCGCCAGCTTGCGCTCGCCGGTTTCGGCGGCCCGCACCGCACTGGCCATGGTCGCGCTCGACGAGATCAACACGAAGGTCATGGCGGCGATGAAGGTCAGATTGAAAATGGCGCTCTCGTCGGGCCAGTTGGTGTGCGACAGCCGCGCGAAACCGTACCCTGTAAGAAAACCGGCGAAGAGCAGGCCGTCTGTGATGATGAACGCCCACATCATCACCTTGCGCCAACCGGCATCGAAGGGACACACGCCGCCGGCCCAACGCGAGTCCGCCACCTGTTCGGCTGTATTCGTCATGCGTTGCCGTCTCCTTTCACTCTTTTCCGTCAGAGCCACCCGAGAACCAGGAAGACGAAGATCCAGAGACTCAACAGAAAATGCCAGTACGTGGCGCACAGGCGAACCAGACGTTTGAGGTGGCTCAGGTCGCCTCCGGCTCCCACCTTGATCGTGACGGCGGAAAGAAACGCCAGACCACCCAGGACATGGATGCCGTGAAGCCCCGTGAGGATGTAGAAGAACGAGCTGTGCGGGCTGGTCGGTACGAAGACACCCTGCTGAACGAGCTCACGCCAACCGGCGAGCTGACCAGCCACGAAGAAGAGGCCGAGCAGAATCGTCACCCCGAGCCAGCGGGCGGCCGCTGGGTGGGGTTTCTCATCGAGGCTCGACCGGGCGCTCTCGAGAACCAGGCTGCTGATGACGAGAATCACGGTGTTCGCCCACAAGACAGCCGGCAGCGAGATCTGCACCCAATCGGCTGCGGCCCGCCGGATGATGTAGGCGCTGGTAAAGGCGGCGAACAGCATGGTGACGGTGCCGAGAAAAAACCACATGCCCAGCTGAGCCGGGTAGATGTTCCAGGTAGAGGTTCGAGTCGACACGTTCCAGCTCCTAGAACGTTACCGGTACGCTGCTGGCATCGACCGTTTGGCCGGTGAAATCTTCTTCGGCCTCATCGGCGCTGTATTCGTAGGCCCACCTCTCCACCGTGGGCAGTTCGCCGGTCCAGTTACCGTGCGGCGGCGGCGAAGGTAGGGTCCACTCGAGCGTCGTCGCCCGCCAAGGGTTCACTCCGGCCTTCCTGCCTTTCAGCAGACTCCAGCAGAAGTTGACCGCGAAGAGGAGCTGCGCTGCGCCCATGACGAAGGCGGCGAACGTCACGAAGGTCTGCATGCCGCGCATCGGCGCCAGAAACTCGTAGTCGATGAAGGCGTAGTAGCGCCGCGGCGTTCCGGCCAGGCCGATGAAGTGCTGGGTCAGAAAGATCGAATAGAAGGCGACGATCGTCGCCCAGAAATGGATCTTGCCCAGGGTCTCGTTCATCATCCGGCCGAACATCTTGGGAAACCAGAAATAGATGGCCGCGTAGGTACCGAGCAGCGTGACGCCACCGATCATGAAATGGAAATGGCCGACCACGAAGTAGGTGTCGTGGAGTTGAATGTCGGCGGTTGCGTTACCCAGGAAAATCCCGCCGAAGCCGCCGGTGCCGAAGAAAGCGATCAGACCCAGGGCGAAGAGCATCGGCGTCTTGAGCCGAATCGAGCCTCCCCAGACACTTCCCAGCATGTTGACGCCGATGATTGCCGACGGGATGGTGATCACCATGGTCATGATCGAAAAGTACTCTCCCGAGTACGGGTTCATGCCACTCACGAACATATGGTGACCCCAGACGATCATGCCGAGCGCGCCGATCGCGAGGTAACACCAGGCGGTCATCCGGTAGCCGAAGACCGGCTTACGGGTGAAGGCCGGCAGAATGTCGAAGACGACACCCAGCGCCGGCAGGATGAGCACATAGACCTCCGGGTGGCCCAGAAACCAGAAGAGATGCTGCCAGAGAAGCGGCGTTCCGCCCTGATGTGGGAGGTGCTCACCCGCCACCACGAGGCCGTCCGGGAGGAAGAAGCTGGTCCCGAAATGCCGGTCGAAGAGGAGCATGATCGCCGCCGCCGTGAGCGGCGGAAACGCCAGAACGCCAACCACGGCGGAGACGAAGTATGACCAGACGGTGAGCGGCAGACGCCACATCGACATTCCGGGCGCTCGCATCGACAGGATGGTGGCGATGTAGTTGAGCCCACTCAACGTGAACGAGAAGATGAAGAGCGCCATTGCCAGCAGCCATAGCGTCTGCCCCAGCCCCGAGCCGGGCACCGCGCTCGCGATCGCGGAAAGCGGTGGATAGGCGGTCCATCCGGCCGCGGCCGCCCCTCCCGGCGCGAAGAACGACGCCAGCATGACCAGAGCGCTGAGCGCGGCCAGCCAGTAGGAGAGCATGTTCAGGAACGGAAACGCCATGTCCCGGGCACCGATCTGGACCGGAATCAGGTAGTTGCCGAAGCCGCTCACCAAGACATAGGAGATGAAGAAGAACACCATGATGGTTCCGTGCATGGTGACCAGCGAGATGTAGAACTCCGGCGTCATGATCCCGCCGGCCATACCGTTGGGAAAGAGCGCCTCGAGAAAGCCCCACTGCCGCCCCGGCCAGGCGATCTGCATGCGCATCATCATGGCGAGCGCGCCGCCCACCAGCGCCATCAGAAAGCCGGTGAGGATGTACTGGATGCCGATGATCTTGTGATCGGTCGAGAAGATGTAGCGGCGAACGAAGCCGAGTTCCTTGTCCGTCATCCGACCTCCTCGGCTGCAAACGTCTCGCTCTTCCAGGTCTCGAAGTCCTCGGCGGTCAGGACGTTGAAGAAGCCCTTCATTCGGTAGTGGCCGAGACCGCAGAGCTCGGTACAAGGAAGCTCATATCTGCCGGTCTTGGTGGGCACGAACCAGACCTCGATCGTCATCCCCGGCACCGCGTCCTGCTTGACCCGGAACTGGGGCAGAAAGAAGCTGTGGATCACGTCCTTGGACCGCAAGCGCACCCGGACCGGGCGCCCCACCGGCACGTGAATCTGGTTGATCGCCGTGTAGTCGTCCTTACCTCGGGGATCTTCGGGGTCGACTCCTATCGGGTTGTTGAGCTCGATCAAGCTCGAGTCCGTCTCGCCGAAGACGCCGTCAGCGCCCGGATAGCGCACGTTCCAGGCGAACTGCTCCGGGGTCACCTCTACCGTCAGCGCATCGCCGGGCGGTGCGCTGGCGAAGTACTCGGTCCACGTCGGCATTCCGATCGCCAGAACGCCGCCTTCTGCGACCAGGGTCATCAGAAGTCCGAGGGCGATCGACCAATTCCGCTCCATCTTCGGGCTCGCCATCCGGTTCTGTACCCCACCACCCCGTGTATAACGCCAGACAAAAAATCCCAGCACGAAATGGCCGACCAGGAACATGGCCCCCGTAGTCACCAGGAGATAGACCAACATCTTGTCGACGCCGGCGCCATGTCTCGACGCCAGCTCCGGCAGCCAATCGCGAGAACCGAGAGCGACCATGGCGACTGCCAGCACCATGAACAGCAGACCGACCGCGATGGCCTCAAAGCGTCCCTGTGAATTGTCGTCCGCCATGCCCGTACTCCTGCGAGTCAAGAGGTAGGAACCGCCCTTGATCCATTTGAGCCGAGCCCTCGCGGGGAGGCCGACCCGGTCCGGTTAGAGACGGTTCACCCGGATCTGTGATCGAAGCGGCTGAAAACTAGCAGGAAGTGGGGGGTGCCACCCCACCCCAATGGGTATTCGTAACCTACCCAAACGGGTTGGCAAGCAGAGATCTGCCAGCGCGGGTCCGATCCCCGCTCCTGGTAGTCCGCGGAATCGAGCTGGCGGAAACGCTCCTCATTCACCTGGACGAAGTGCTCGAAGTGCAGGGCGGGGGGCCGGTAAAGGACCGTGCGCTCGGGACAGCGTGGGCGATAGACGCGAGGACTCGCAGCTGCGGCGGACGACTCCACTTCTGAAGAGTGAAGATGGAATCCGCTGTCGCGAGCTTGCGGTCGAGCCACGGAATCAAGATCTCTTCGGGGGCTGATCAGCGCGCCGACCAGCTACTCCGTCAGCTCTTCCGCGAGCACCGGGGCAGGTGAGTCTGGCCTCGCGGTGGTTCCTTCGAGGAACCGGGCCCGAGCCTCGAAGGGCGAGAGTAAGGTTCGATTCCAAGCGGCGGCACTGGTTGGAAGGACCCAGGGGCCGTCGGTTCGACGTGTTCCTCCCGAAAGATCCCGCAGTATGACGGGAAGAGGGCAAGAAACACATGCGCCTCGGCGACTTTGAGATCTGCTACCTAACAGGCGACGGGAGGGCCTTCGATATCGGCGTTGACCATGTCCGATGCGGGAACTTGGAACTGGCGAAGAAGCTGGGGGCGGAGGAGTTCGCGCCCTATGTGTGCATGTCGGACATCGCGCTTAGCGACGCTCTTGGCTGGGGCCTCACCAGAACACAGACCTTGGCAGATGGCTGTAGCCACTGCGATTTTCGGTTCAAGAGGGACGCAGAGACCCGGATCAGCTCACAGACTCCCGAAGTGCAGGAGGCGATTGAGAGAATTGGACGGCGATCTCTCTCGGCCTGAGCCAGGTGGCCAACGATGCCGAGACGGCCGATTCCCTGGTCGCTCGGTCCTTCACGCGTGCCGAGCCACGACCAGCAACCACCGATCACGGGGTGTTTTCCAGGGCTTCGGCCCCCTGTTGACACCAACGGCCTGTAGACTGTGGGGCATCGTGCCCACGATGAGTTTTTCGATCGTGCCGGCCCTTGGAATCTGAAGCCTCGCCGGCCGTTCCGAGCGGCGGGACCGTGGACTGTGAGCTCGGTTTGGGCAGAGAGCGACAGGACCGAGAGACACGGAATGGACGGGACACAATGAACCGCCGCACTGCCGACTTCGCAATCCTCGGGATCGGCACCGCCTATCTGGTGGTGGTGAGCTGGGCGATGTCCTGGTGGTACGTACCGGCGTACAGGGAGACGGGGCCCGTCGGCGTGGACGGCAGTGCCTACGGACTGGGCATGACGATCTTGTGGACTACGTCGGGGATCGTTGGTGCTGTGGTCGTTGCGGTGGGCGCGGCTCTTGCCGCCGGGCTGGGCAGAAGGTGGCTGCTGGCTCTTTCGGTCACGGGTCTGGCCGTGATCGCATGGCTGGCGCTGTGGGTCGTCCCGACGATCCACCCGTTCCTGTTCGGTGTCGGTGGAAGTCTCATTCTCCTGTTCTTCATCGGCCTGTCCTGGCGATGGGCGAGGCTCCGGCCGGATCTCTCCGCGCGGGAACGAGCCGCGGCCGATCTCCGCATGGCGAGTCATGTCTTCTACTTCATGGCCGCCTGGGGCTTGTGCGGTGTGCTGGGCACGCCGCTCTTTGGCCTGAGCCCCGCGAGAATGCAGGAGTTCGCCACCCAGCCGATGGCCATCACGCTCGCCAGCGAGATCATGATCCTGCTCGTCCTGGGCTGGGGCTGCGCGTATCTGGCTGAGACGCGCGGTGCTCGCCGTTGATTGGATCTCAGGCAACACCGGCGGCCGCGCCCGCGAGCAAAGACCTCGGCCTCGCAGGGTGTGGTTACCGGCTGAGTCATCAGGACTCGCGTCGGCCACCAAACAACAGCAGCCCGGCGAAGGCGCCGATTCCCAGGGCGATCGAGACGAACGCCCACGTGGGAAGAATGCGACGAAAGCGCACCCTTCCCTGACCCGCTTCGATGTAGCCCACAGGCGATACCCGCATTCCTGCGCCGATACCGGCCCCTTCTTGAGACCCCTTTCCAAGGCCACGCCCATCCCCCAGTCCTAGGCTCGCAACCGCCACAGGGATTACGGTGACGTCGTCACGTTCCACCGGCTTGCCAAACACGACGTCTGCCCGAGCGTTCCCACCCAGCTCGTGCGCGACCTTTTCGATCAGTTCTTCTGTCTCGATGTCGGCTTGCCCCGAGCGGTCATTGCCTCGGCTATCCAGTTCTTCCATGCCGCCTCCAGGTTCCTCCTACACCCTCAGTTGGAAGGTCTGATACTCCGACCGCCGGTCGGTGCCGTCTTCGTTATCACCCAGGTAGAACGACACGTCGAGGGTGCGGGCGTCGATATCGTAGACAGCGTGCCAGATCGTGCGTCCCACGGTGTCCGCCTCCGGATCTCCCGTCATTTCACGGGCGAACGCAGTCGTGAAGCGGACGGTGGCATGGGTATCCCTCAGATGGCCCGATGTGATGCCGTCGCCAAGGCCGGTAACAGCCTCGGTCAGCCTCGCCAGCCGGGTGCGGGTCCACCCCGGGTCGGCCTCGACCGAGACCTCGGCCGGCGCGGGCTCGTGCAGCAGATGGTTGGTGACGAGCTGAATGCCGCCTCCGCCCTCTACGATGTGCTCAGTGTGTTGCTTGAAGGCCCACTCCCACACGAACGAGTTGCCGTGGCGGTCGGCGATCATGAAGTGCGCGGGAATCATGAACGCGTAGGTCTTGGTCATGAGCAGCTGCCGCTTGGCCTCCTCGACGGTGGAGCAGGTGTCGAGAAGCATGCGCGTGGTCTGAAGCGGATGGAGACCCACCCCGACCTTGGTGACAGGCGGACCGGGATACTGGGCCGCCGACTCGTCGTCCGCGAGCATGGCAACCACGAGCCCCTCGGAGTTGATGCCGTCGCAGCAGGCGAACAGGTCGTACAGGCTGAAGTACAGGGACGGATAGCCTTGGTCGGGATGGACCTCGAACAGATAGGGCCGGGACGCGGTCTTGACCCCCTTTGGCGCCTCTGATCCGGCAAGGCGATCGGCATCGGGCGGGGCGGCGCCAAACTCCAGCGGAAAATCGAGGTTCCGACTGACGAGACCACCACCGTTCGCTGTTCTGGTCGGCGGCACGAACGCCACGGAGCACCCCGGCAGTGGTGGCATGAGGTACGGCAGACCGACGAAGGTTGCGTCCTCCTCGGCGACGCCGTACGCCTCCGCCGCCCCGAGGATGCGCTGCTCGTGGATGGGGTAGTGCTCGTGAATGTAGCGACGCGACTCCTGTGCACGAGTCGGGTTGGTGGGGCCGAGTGGTTGGGAGTCGAATGCAGAACGGGCGATGTTGCCGATGGCTCGACCGATGTCCCGGTTGGTGCCCCGCAACACGACGTGCCGGGCCTCGAGGTAGTCGTCTGGTCCGCCTGCGATGACCATCTCTTGCACTCCGTCCATCACGGTCTCCTCCTGTCACGGCCTCCCTGTCAACGAGCCTGAAGTGGGTAGTCTACGACCTCAGCTGATGGTGCGCCTTAAGTCCGTGAGGATCCTGGGCGCGAGAGACGGTAGGCGCGACCGTCACCCCGTAGAGGCGTAGACTCGTCGGCAACAAGAGGAGATGCGTAATGAGACAAGCTCGACAACGGATGAGGAGCGCGGGATTCGTGTTTTGCGCGACAGCTGCCTATGGGGTGCTTGCCTCCGTCCCCGCAACGGCGATCGAATTCCGTGGCGGGCAGCATGTGGTGGTGGGTACCGACGAGGTGATTCTCGACGACCTGTACGTCACCGGCGAGACCGTGACGGTGGATGGCAAGGTCGAAGGAG
>JAAENP010000567.1 GCA_024224155.1 bacterium | reverse complement strand
GTCGGGCGGGGGGGGGTTCGGACGGGAGGATGGGGGCGAGCTCTCGCGAAGTTGCTTGTTTGTGATGTAGACAGGGCGCCCGCCGAGAGACGTTCGGCCCGCGCAGCTATGCCAGAAGGAGCTACGCCATGACTACAGGGAAGCCAACCATGCTCGAAGGATCTATGCGGATCGCGCTGGCGGCGTTGATGTTCCTTGCCGCGACGCCGCCGGTGGTCGCGGCCGTGACCGAGGTCAAGCTGACCTTGCCGGTCCGGGCTCGTCTCGATCTGACCGGACGTAGGACGATCGCGCCGGCGCCGTTCATCATGGTGAGCCGGGAGGGAGAAGGCCGGATCCCCGGGCGTGACATCGACGTTCAGGCCGAGTTCGAGCGCTACATCTTCAAGCTCGTGCGCCGCGAGACCGACCTCAAGGTGATCGAGGTCGGGCCGCTCGATTACCCGACCTACGATCTCGACATGCTGGGCCGCGACCAAGACTTCTGGCGCGCTCTCGGCGAGCGGCTCCAGGCCGACCTGATTCTCGCCGGCAGCCTGGACTTCGACATCCAGGACCGTAGCGGGTATCGCAAGGAAGAGTACGTGTCGCCCTTCGACGGACAGGTCTATCAGCGCCAGGTGCTGGTCGAGGAGACGGGCTTCGAGTACGACATCGTGATGATGGTCTACGACGGCAAGACCGGTGAGCTTTTGTTCTCAGACAACTTCAAGGACTTCAAGCAGTACGAGGGGGAAAGCGCCGATCCGCTGGCCGGCATGTTCCAGAACCTCTACTCGCTGGAGGATCGTATCGTCGGCATCTTTGCTCAGAAAGAAGTCGAGGCGACCCGCGTCCTGTTCTCGGATTAGCAGCCCATGGTGAAAGAAAAGGAGGTCCCAGTGACCCGAGCCCTCACTCCTCGGTTCCTTCTGAAGACGAGCCCCTTCCTCGCGATCTGCGCGGCGTCGTTGCTGGCCGTGATTCCGGCGGCGGGCCAACCGCTCAACGCTTTCGGCAAGAACAAGATCCAGTATCGCGACTTCGACTGGAAGATCTACCACTCCCAGCACTTCGACATCTACTACTACGAGTCTGAGGCGGCGCTGCTGGAGAAGCTCGCTTCCTTCGCCGAGAGCGCCTACGACGAGCTATCCCGCGCCTTCGATTATCAGATCCAGGATCCGACGCCGCTGATCGCCTACGCGACCCACTCGGCGTTCCTGCAGAACAACATCATCCTCCACGGGGTCCCCGAAGGGGTGGGCGCCTTCGCGACCCCCAACCGTTTTCGCATGGTGCTGCCGCTCGACCTGCCGGATCCCCAGCTGATGGCCCTGATCAAGCACGAGCTGACCCACATCTTCCAGTACCACCTGCTGTCCAAGGGCAAGCTGGGCGCCGGCCTGCGCGGCGCGCCGCCGCAGTGGTTCATGGAGGGCATGGCGAGCTACTTCGGCGACGACGAGACTCCCGGCGACCGCAAGTTCATGGTCGACGCGGTGGTCAACGACCGCATTCCCTCGGTCGAGAGACAGGGCGGCGGCTTCTTCGCCTATCGCTTCGGCCACGCGATGTTCGACTACATCGAAGAGCGCTGGGGCAAGGAAGCGGTCCTCGACCTGATCTACGAGTTCCGCAACACCCTGGGAGCGCGGGTCGGGAAGGCCATCGAGCGGACTTTCCGCATGGACGTCGAGGACTTCGACGCCGAGTTCCGGCGCTGGGCGAGGAAGAAATATCTGCCCACGCTGCTCGAAACCGGCGAGCCGGGGGACTTCGGCAAGCCGTTCCGGCTGGAGCAGGGCACTTTCGGCGGTCAGGAGTTCTCCCCCGCGGCGTCGCCGTCGGGTGATCTGGTGGCCTCGATCACCACCGACAAGGGCGAGATCGACGTCTCGCTCTTCGACGCGCCGAAGCGCCGCCGCATCCGAACCCTGACCAAGGGCTTCGATCGCCAGATCAAGAACATCTCGGTGCACACCAGCCGCCAGCTGGGCTCGGATCTCTCGTTCTCGCCCGACGGCAACTACATCGCCGCCTTCGCCCGTCGCGAGGCGGGCTTCAGCCTCATCCTGATCGACGTCCTGCGTGGCGGACTGCGCAAGATCATCGACATGGAGGTCGAGCAGCAGCGTTCCCCGTCGTGGCACCCGGACGGCCAGTCGGTCGTGTTCTCCGGCAACCTGAACGGTCAGTTCGACATCTTCTCGATCGACCTCGAGAGCCTCGAGATCACCAACCTCACCAACGATGAGTTCTACGACGCGACCCCGACCTACTCTCCCGACGGCCGTTGGTTGACCTATACCTCGTTCGTTGGCGAGTACGCCCAGATCTTCCGGGCCAGCACCGCGGATTTCAAGCAGCGCTATCAGCTGACGACCGGCGAATACCACAACAAGGAGCCGGCCTACTCGGCGTCGGGCGAGCGGATCTACTTCTCCTCCGACCGCACCGGGGCCGACAACATCTTCGGCCTCGATCTTGAGCGCAAGGAGATCACCCAGTACACCAACGCCGTCACCGGTTGTGACCGGCCCACCGTGCTGCCCTTACCCGAGGGGGGCGAGCGCCTGGTCTACTCGGGCTATTGGAAGGGCCGCTTCGACCTCTTCATGACCGACGTCGAGGAGCCGCTCTCCGAGCCGGTGCCGGTGCAGATCGCCAGCGAGCCGGCGGCGATGGGCGAGCTCGAGCGCTTCGAGCCGGACATTGAGGTGACGGTCGACGAGGACACGATCGACCCCTACGGCGGCTTCAAGTTCTTCCTTGAGGACGCGCAGAACTTCATCGGCGTCGACAGCGATCAAATCTTCGTCGGCCGGGTGGTGCTCAGCTTCACCGACTACCTCGGTGACCGGCGGATAATCCTCAACGTCGCTGCAGTCGACGCGTTGTCGGACTTCGACGCCATCTACCTCAACCAGCGTAAGCGCCAGCAGTGGGCCGGCCGCCTGTTCGATCGTCGATTCTACGCTTTCGAGGCGACGGAAGTCATCGACGGCATCGTCACCGACTTCGACCGGCAGCAGATCTACGGCATCACCGGCGCCGAGTACACGCGCATCTTTCCGCTGTCGTTCAACCGGCGAGTCGAGCTCACCGGTGGCGCGTATTTTCGCGAGTTCGACACGTTCTCGGCCGCGCGCGACAGCTCAAACCAGCAGTTCCTGGTGATCGCGCCGCGTTCCGACGTCTACCCGCAGCTGCGCGCGGCCTTCGTCTCCGACTCGACGATCTACGACAACTGGGGTCCGATCGGCGGCCATCGGGTGCGGGTCCAGGGCTCCTGGGCTCCCGACTTCGAGAAAGACGGTTTCGACATCACCCCCGAGCAGGCATTTCAGCTGGCGCTCCAGGGGGTTCAGTCGGGCTTCGGCGCCACCGACGGGGACACGCTGGTCGCCCCTGTCTTCACCGACCCCCGCAAATCCCTGCCGGCCACCCGGCGCATGC
>JAAENP010000566.1 GCA_024224155.1 bacterium | reverse complement strand
GGACCAACTCCGTGCGATGCGTTTGGAGGGCATGGCCAAAGCCATGGAAGAGCAGCTGCAAATGAGCGACATCGGAGACCTTCGATTCGAAGACCGGCTGGGTCTTCTGATCGATCGCGAAGCCACAGAACGAGCGAGCCGACGCCTCAAGACTCGGCTCAGGAAGGCCAAGCTACGCCAGGGATATGCCTGTGTCGAGGATGTCGACTACCGCATCCGCCGGAAGCTAGATAAAGGTTTGTTTTTGGCGTTGGCTTCGTGCGACTGGATCGCCCGGCACCGCAACGTTCTACTCACTGGCTCCACCGGCGTCGGTAAGACTTTTCTCGCTTGTGCTCTGGCGCAGAAAGCCTGCCGCGAAGGCTACAAAGTACAGTACCTGCGTGTGCCCCGACTCTTCGAAGAGCTGAGGCTGGCCCATGCCGACGGCCGCTATCCCAAGCTGATGGCGGGTCTGGCCAAGACCGACTTGATCGTCCTCGACGATTGGGGCCTGGCGCCTCTGGCCGACGCCGATCGTCTCGAACTCCTGGAGATCCTCGAAGATCGCCACGAGGTGCGCTCGACGATGGTCACCTCTCAGCTGCCGGTCGACGACTGGTACGAGGCGATCGATCATCCAACCTTGGCCGACGCGATCCTCGACCGCCTCGTCCACAACGCCTATCGGCTCGCGCTCTCGGGCGAGTCGATCCGGCGTACGAAGGCGCTCACCCAGAGCACCAAGGAGGACGGATGACTCGACCCGCACACTTCCAGGAGCCCAGCCTAGCCTGCACCGGCTCGGACTCCGGTGGCGGAAGCAGAAGCAGAATTCACCTAGGGCGCGCAAGGCGGCGATCTCGGCCT
>JAAENP010000565.1 GCA_024224155.1 bacterium | reverse complement strand
CCGTTCTTTCCCCCTCGCACAAGGATCGCCGCCTCCGCGGGCTGGCGCGGGAGGTTGAGCCACTGGCGCGCCCTGCCGATCTCCTCGCCTTCTGCGTCGAAGGCCACAGCTTCGAGTTCGCGTGGCGCCAGATCTTCCCCGAAGTCCCATTCGAGCGACCAGGGTGCGTCGGCGAGCTCCGCGACTCGGAGGCCGTCAACGACGATTTCCACCCGATCCACTTCATCGCCGACAATTACCGAGATCGACTGAGGACCGAAAACCAGACCCAGAAAAAGCGTGACGAAGACGATCATCTGATGCTGCGAGTATTTCCTGCCGGCGGGTGTTTCAGTGAGTACTGTCTCACAGGTGTCGCGTTTTGCCGTCTGTCACAATTTGGTACTCGCGTTGCATACTAGGCTCTTCAGATCTTATGAAAGCCGGTACGTTCAAGCCTCTTCTCGTGGCTCTGTATGTGGTGTCGCTGGGTGTAGTCCTGTACTTTCTGGTTGTGGGCAGCTCGTATTACCTCACGCCCCTGATCGAGCGTCCGCGGCACGAGGACTTCTTTGCACTGAAGCCCGGTGGCGAACAGGGTCGTGCTCTGGGTATTGCAGGCTCCGCGCTCATGGTCGTCATGCTGGTCTACTCGATTCGCAAGCGAGCGCCGTGGCTGCGCCGCTTCGGTCAAGTGCGCCTGTGGCTGCATTTTCATATCTTCTGCGGCATCGTTGGGCCACTGCTGGTCATCCTTCACAGCTCCTTCAAGGTGCAGGGCTTGGTCGCCCTGAGTTTCTGGTCGATGATTGTCGTCGCTCTGAGCGGGGTGGTGGGGCGGTATCTGTACGTGCAGATCCCGCGGAGGCGGTCCGGTGACGATCTGAGCCTGAACGCGGTCCGCGTGCTGAACGAGCAACTCAGCCAACGCCTGGTGGAGGAGTTCAACCTCTCTGAGGAGGTGCTGGCCGAGCTGAATCAGGTGTCCGTAAGTGGGCTCGACAAGAACCGCGGTCTCGTCCGGCTGCTCTTGGGGCTGCCCTGGGAGTCTCTTGCTCTTCGATGGCGACTGGCGCGTTTCAGAAGCCGCCTGCGGGACTCCCCAAGGAGCCTGCTTGGCGAGTTGATGCGGGTGGTAAGGCAGAAGGCTCTGCTCGAGCGCCGGATTCGTCTTTGGGACGAGCTCCAGAGGCTCTTCTTCTACTGGCATCTGTTCCACAAGCCCTTTGCGGTGATCATGTACGTTTTCATGGTGGTTCATATTGCCGTGGCGGTGGTCTCGGGCTACGGCGGATTCGGCGGATGAGGTATCCCTCCACGGCAGGGTCCGCGCTTCTCGCGATTGTCTCCTTCGTCTTCAGTCTGCTCGTTGTCCGAGGCGTTGACGCCCAGATCTCCCCGGGTGAGCTCAGTCGAGCTCACGAAGAGCTCGAGGGAAGTGGCAATTGCCTCCAGTGCCACCAATCGGGAGAGCGTGTGCCGCCGGCGAAGTGCCTGAGCTGTCACGAGGTTCTCGGTCGACGAATCGGCTCGGACTTAGGCCTCCACGCGCGTCCAGAATACGAAGACTGCAAGACGTGCCACATCGAGCACCACGGGAGGGACTTCGAGCTGGTCTGGTGGGGCAAGGAGGGTAGGGAGGCCTTTGAACATTCCTTGGCCGGCTACCACCTTGAGGGCGCTCACGCCACGATTCAATGTGAGGAGTGCCATCGACCGTCGCTCATCGGGAACCCGGAGGAGCTGCTCGCGCAGAGCAAGGCCCTCGATCGCACCTATTTGGGTCTCGACTCAGTGTGTCTCTCGTGTCACGAGGACGAGCACCGTGGCCAGATCGCCCCCGACAGCTGCTCGACTTGTCACGGCTTCGCCATGTGGAAGCCGGCTTCCCTTTTCGATCATGGTGAAGCCAGCTTTCCGTTGACCGGCCGTCATCGGCGAGTCGGTTGTGAAGAGTGTCATGCACGGATCCCCGACCCGACCTCGACCGACGGCGACACCTATTTGCGGTTCGCTGTCTCGGCTTTTCGAAGTTGCACGGATTGCCATCGCGACCCGCACGAAGGCCGTCTTGGTGGGGATTGCACGACATGCCACTCGACCGCTGGCTGGGCGCAGTTCAACCGCCTGGAGTTCGACCATGACCGAACGCGGTTTGCTCTCGAGGGAGCGCATCGGACCGTGGCTTGCGAGAAATGCCATGCTCCGGGTTCGAACTTCCGGGTCGCGCGTTTCGATCGCTGCGTCGATTGTCACGACGACGCCCACCTGGGGCAGTTCTTGGATCGAACCGACGGCGGAATCTGCGAGTCATGCCATACGGCAGAGCGTTTTGCGCCGGCATCGTTCACGGTGCTGGCTCATCAAGAGACGGACTATCCTCTCGAGGGCGCCCACCTTGCGACCGCCTGTGTAGCCTGTCATCAGACCATTCCGTTGGCGGAGCTTGCTCAACGGGTCCAGCTTCCCGTGCCGCCCCGGACAACGTTGCCGGATGTGGTCATGCAGTTTCGCTTCGATTCCACTGAATGCCAGGCCTGTCACCAAGACCCGCATCGAGGAGAAGTGGATCGATGGGTGCAGAAGGGAACCTGCGAGGTCTGCCATCTGCTGGCAGGTTGGCGACAGCTCGTTTTCGATCATGACTTGACCGACTACCCTTTGCAGGGCAGACACGCCGAAGTCGCCTGTCAGGAGTGCCATCTCGAGACCGAGAGGGATTCGGGGGACAAACTAATCCGGATGGTTGGAGCCTCCCCGGCCTGCAACGCCTGCCACGAAGACACTCATTTCGGGCAATTGAACGAGCCGGACGGGTTGCCGCGATGCGAACACTGTCATGGGTTTGTTGACTGGAAGGAGTCCTTCTTCGATCATAGCCGCGATTCCAGCTATCCACTCGAGGGAGCCCACCTGCGTGTGGCTTGTGATGAGTGCCATCCGACGGAGACGCGCGACGACCGTGTCTTCTTCCGCTACAAGCCGCTGGGTGCGACATGCGAGGATTGCCACACTTCTGCAGTTGGGGACTTGCGCTAGCCGTAGCTCTCCCGCCGAATTCGATCGCGGGTAATTCCCAGGTTGGCGAGCGCCTCGAGAACGGTTTCCATAAATCGCGACCGGGGCTCTTCGCCGGCCTGCTTCGCGAGCTCCCTGTCCCACTTCCCGACCGCCGGCCCGCAGGTGTAGACCACGACCGCCGAGGGGTCCGGTATCGAGGCCCGAATCAGTTCCTCGTTGACTCGTCCCGTTCGATAACTCGGGCCGTAGCGCTCAACGTCTTCTTCGCGACTCAGGGCATGGATGACTTCGAGCTTACCGGGATGCGCCTGGACCAGGTCGTCGAGCCGTTTCCGGTAGATGATGTCCTGCCGTGTCTTGTTGCCATAGATCATCGTGTGCCGGAGCTTCATGTCGTGATGAAGTGCGTGTTTGATGATCGCCAGGTTCGGCACCGCCCCCGACCCGGCGCAGATGTGCACCAGATGATCGGTTTTGGACTCGATATCGGGCGGCAGGACGTAGGGTCCCTTGAAACCGGTGACCACCATTCGGGTGCCGGGAGGGGTGCGAAACACCAGGAGCGGTGACAGCAGGGGTGGGTATGCAGTGACCCCGGCGCTGAACCGCTCCTCCTTGACCGTGATGGCGAGGTGGGACTCGTGGGGCGCCGAGCACATCGAGTAGGCCCTCGGCGGCTCCTTTCTTCCCTTGAGCGCTTCGAAGTAGTCGATGAAGCGATCGAGCGCCGGAAACTGGTGCGGATCAATCGTCAGAAAGTGACCGGGCTTGTACTCCAACCTGTCATTGCCGGTGAACAGGAGAAGTGTGGAGGCCTCACGCGTTTCACGGATGACCTCCGCCACCATGACCTCGAGCTGCTTGATTCTCGGTCTCGGGGCCCTTTCCGGGTCCCGGCTGGCACTGCTCGAGTTCGCTTTCCTGCTCTTGCTCATTCTTGGTCCAGGATTACTGAATCGAGGACGCGCGGCTCTCCCAAAGCGGGGATTGACCATCGTTTCGTTCCAGAGCGCTCTCCGCCCTCTTCAGCAACTCGCGGTCATCTTCGCCCGGGTCGAACTGGGCAACGCCCATCGTGATGTTCCAGCCCGTTGCTTCGCTGAAGTGATCCGGTCCGGCTTGATCGAGAAGAAGCCGGAGCTTCTGGCAAACGCTTCGAGCCCCGGCTAGATCGGCTTCCGGCAGCAGTAGGAGGAGCTCGCCCTCGTGGAGTCGACCAAGAACATCGGGAAGCCGCAACGCCCCGCTCAAGATGGTCACCGCCGAGCTCAACGACCGTTCCGCCGCTTCTCCGCTCATCGAGTCCACGAGTTTGCCGTAGGTTCCGAAGCGAACACGCGCTACCGAGAGAGGGTTTTTGTACCGTCGCGCTCGCGCCGTCTCTTCGAGTAGACGATTCCTCACGCCGCGAGGATTCAGGATCCGGAGATAGGGGTCGGTGGTTGCCAGGCGATCGAGAGCCATAGAGTGATCTTCAGCCCACACGCGCTTCGCGTGCTCACGATCCAGTGGGGCAAGGACCAGCCAGTAGATGGCGGGCGCTATGCAGAGCGAGAGCATGGCCGCGTCGAAAAGGATGACGTTCAAGGACTCGGCAGCGAGACCCCAGTTGCCGAGGAAGGTCATGATCATGACCTCGATCACGAATGCCAACGCAGCAACCGTGACCATAGTGCGGCTGGCGCTGAGGGCTTCTTTATTCACTTTCTTGGGATCTGGGTCGAATCTGTTGTTGAAGGTTCCCGGCAAGCAGGAGACCACCCACAGCGGGGCACAACAGTCCCAGGTCTTGACTCGTAGGCCAGGCAGTCGAGTTTCGGCGGGCAATCGACTCTACTCGTGACATCCGGGGAAGCAGGCCCCGTGCCAAGGTTTTTCCGCCAAAAGACGAAGCTCCTGGCTGGAGACAAGAAGGGGGAAGGCCTGTTCGGTGTCCAGGGGGGCCAGACGGGTAGGCAAATAGTGCCGCTCGAACAGCAGATCTTGCTTGCAGCTTCAACAAGCGCAGATTCCGAGGCTGGTCGTCGTGCCTGCACACGACGCCGAGCTTCGCCCAGGTCGCGGCGCCTGTGGTGGTCGACTTCCGTGTCGACCGAGTTCCGCTGTATCCTGACACCGTGGAGACGCAGGCCACAATTCGCGTCCAATGCTACGCCGGCTACCGCGGCGAAGAGACCCCGCGCAGGTTCGTCGAAGGAGACCGCCGTGTAGAAGTAATCGAGGTCGTCGACACCTGGCTGGCGCCCGACCATCGGTACTTCAAGGTTGTCGGCGACGATGGCTTTACCTATCTGCTGAGGCACGACGTCGCCCGAGACCGCTGGCGGTTGGCGGGCTCCGGCCGCCAGGCCTCCGGGCTGCTCCCCAGGAACCGGCACTCACTCCGACACTAGCGGCAGCCCGGTCACCACTTCGAGCGTCGCGTCGGGGAACACCGCGAGCTCGGAGAAGACCACCCGGTTTCCAGCACTGAAGACAGCGTATCCGTTCGGTCCGAAGATCGAAACGTTCGGACCTCCCAGGATCTCATCGCAGGCCCTGAAGACCTGGTTTCCCGTGATGGAGGTGTCCATCACAGTCATTTGGTCCGCGGCGGTGCAGGGCACCGCCGGCGCCGTCTGGGAGGAGTCCGGGTCGGCCATGAGGGATGAGACGTCGACTGCTTCGAAGTCGGACCCGACTACACCGAGGAGCTCGCGAAGCTCGTCGTTGTCCCACCGATCATCGGGCGCACCCGAAAGAAACCAGGCGGAGCCATTGTCGGCCAGCATCATGCCGTACTCCTTGAGTGCCTGGAGAATCACCTGGATCCGAGGCGAGAACCCGGTCAGGTCGAAGTCCGATCTCAACCGAAATCGCTGACCCATGGGGGGGTACTGGGCGCCGGTCAGCGACGAGGCGAAATGCCTCGCCGGCCAGACGTAGGCACGTCGCGTCTGGGGTACCGTGAAGCGCAAGGCGTGCTCGATTGCTCCGGCCTCCACCTCTTCATAGCGCACCAGGCCGGGCAAGATGGGCAAGCCCGCCGCATCGGCCGACGTCCAGGTGTCGGGCCGAAGGGCGTACGAATCGAGGTCGAAGACCGCGCCCGAGTCCGCGGTCCAGGAGGTGCCGCCGTTTTGCGGGAACGAGTAGAAGAGCTCGTACAGAGCGCACGACCCGGACTCCAGCACCAGCACGTGGCGATCCCCGTTGCTCGCGGCCCCACCCTCGATCGGTGCGTTCGGTGGAATCGGATAGGGACCGGGATCACTCTCGTCGTCGTAGAGAAAGCTGACCGGCACCGAGGGCTGGCTCGCCGGTACGACAACAAACGGAATCCCGATCGGCGCTCCCGACCCGGGAGGCCATTCACCCGAGCCGAAATCAGCGTGAACGCCGGTGTCGGCGCCGATCGTATTGACGTAGGTGGCCGAAGCGGGATCGAGTGGCAGCGAGTCGACACGCGCGTTCCAGATGCTGTCTGCCGGAAACAGCGAGCAGCCGGCGATTTGCTGGGCAAAGGCCACGGCGCCGCCGTGTGCGAAGGAGATCAGGTTGGCGGCGAGCGCCAAGGATCCGGCAAACGAAATGGGTGAGCGCCGCATCAGTCGTGAAAGCGTCCTCTCGAACACGAGCTTCATCCGTGCCGGCGCGGGGGGGCGATGGAGGACTTCACACAAGCCTCGAGCCGGTCGCCCCGCGCTTGCCCATGCTCTCTGGTAGCAGATTGCCTAGGTCGGAAGGCTGGGTTGCCCGTTCGGCTACCGGGACCTCGCCGTCCGGCCTCGATCAGTCCACGTGCTGGTCGATCAGCACAGGGTTGTCGTCCGGATCGATCAACATCAGGCTTGCGGGTCCGGTGGTCGTCTCGTCGGCTTCGGCGCTCAGGACCAGGCCCTGCTCCTTCAGGTGGCGCTGGATGTCCCGCACGTCGGTGAACTCCGCGAGACGCTGCGCGCGCGCGTCCCAACCGGGATTGAAGGTCAGCAAGTTGCGCTCGAACATGCCCTGAAACAAACCGACGGTGCTGTCGCCGTTCTGCAGGATCAGCCAGTTCTGCTCGGCCTCGCCACCCGTCACTTCGAAGCCGAGTTTTTCGTAGAACGTGCGCGAAGCGGCGAGGTCCTTGACGGCGAGGCTGATCGAGAAGTGGCCAAGATGCATGCTGTGTCTCCTGTCGGAATCGGGATTGGATAGACTGCCGTCGCTCGGGTAGCCCGCGAAGAGCGAGAGCGTGGCGATGAGCGTGATGAGCGGCCTCATGACTAGCGATTTATAACCGGTCGGACGTCGCGCTGCTTGACAGATCTTGCGAAACGGATCCAAGGCTCTCCAGCACGCCTCGCTCGACTACGTTGCGCGCGTCAATCGCGCGATCGACTACGTCCTCGAGAATCTCGAAAAGCCGCTCAAGCTCGAAGATATCGCACGGAGTGCGTGCTTCTCGCCGTTTCATTTTCCACCGCGTGTTTCGCTCGATTCTCGGCGAGACGCTTGGCCAATTCGTCAAACGGCTGCGGCTCGAGCGCGCCCTGAGGATGTTGTCGCACCAGCAGCATCGCTCGCTGACCGAAATCGCGCTCGCTTGCGGGTTCGCCTCATCCTCGGACTTCTCGCGAAGCTTCAAGCAGCGCTACGGCGTACGGCCGAGTGTTTTCGACGTCTCGACCTTTCGTGAGCGGCGGCGAGAGGAATGGCAGGCTGCGTTCGAGGATCCCGCTGTGCGTCATCGCCTCGACCGGCTACCTCCCGGCCGGAACCCGGACAACTTCGTGGTGCAGATGCGGAAGTTGCCGAGCCGCCGGGTGGCCTACATTCGCGTACTCGATCCATATCGTCCCGATGTCGTCGCCGAGGCGGCGCAGCGTCTTGTCGCCTGGGCCCGAGAGCGCGGTCTCGAGGGCGGACAGTGGCTCGGCTACATGTGGGACGACCCCGAGATCGTCGCTCACCGCGATTGCCGCTACGACGTAGGCGTCGAGGTGGAGGCTGCAGAGTCCGACGGAGAGGTCGGTGTGCTCGAGTTCCCGGCGATGCAGGTCGCGCAGGTCGAGCTGCGCGGACCGATCGAATTGGAGATGCGCGCGCTCGACTGGCTCTTTGGAACGTGGCTGCCGGGCAGCGGCTATGTGCCGAGCGAGCAGCCCTGTTTCGAAGCGTGGATAGGCCTGCCATTCGCGCACGGCACGAATCACTTCGAGCTGCTGTCGCAGATTCCGGTCGAGCCCGGCTGAGGCCCGAGGACAGCCGCCACGGCTTTCAGGCCGCTTGGGTCGAGACCCAATGAATGGCATTCAAGAGGTTGTCGGTTCGATCCCGATCGGCTCCACCAATAGTCAGTAGTCCACAAGGCACCGCGACTCTGGCGAGGGAGCACTATCGTGCTGAGTGGTCAGCACGAGCACTCCTGCTCAACAGGCCCCTCGGTCACGGCCGCCTCCACGCGCTCGACCCGCAGGTCGTAACAACCGGCCTCCAGGTCGCGGACATGCAGGTACTCGACCTCGGCTTGTGCCAGCAGCCGGTCGATCGTCAGCTCGATGTCGCGGCCCGTTGCCAGCTCCTCGGCTAGAAGCCTACGCTCGCGCGAGTAGGCGTTGAAGACCAAGAGATGCTGTCGGAGATCGTTGGGAAATTCGCCGTCCTCCGGATATCGGTCGCATTCATCCGCATGGATGAAGACGGGGCCCGGGAGTGGCGGCACACCCAGTTCTGCGAAAGGGTCAAGCGTGAAGAGAATGCGCTTCTCGGCTCCCACATGGAACGTGCGCAGGCAGTGGCGGCACGGGCCGTGGCCCTTTGCTATCTCGATGTGAGCAGGGTGCTCCGCAAACGGAGAAGCCAGGGTCGAGCGTACTGATTCTGCGATCGAGGTCGGGATGGCGATACAACGGAAAGTATTCACGAGTCACTCCTCTACTAGGTTTGTTTGGCGCCAGCCTTGGCTGAGGCCGCACCGGGCGGCCGAAAGCTATCGGGGCGGCGACCTGGCGGGCCACCCGAATCTTGCCGCCGGAGAACACTCCGGCGATGGCCGGCGTCTCCGTTTTTCTTGTACAGGTCCGAAAGCGGCGAGACAGAAGCGCGCGCATTGAGTACGGTACAGCCACAAGGGCGACACACCCACCGACGATGACGGAGGATTCCACTCGATGACGACACCCGCCAGCCGCCCGATGCCGTTTGTGGCAGCGTTTCTTGTTCTTGTACTTGCGGGTTGCCGCCCGGAGGTCGATGAGACGGTGCCCGCCGAGCGCAGCCTGGCTGTGGCCGAGTACGCCGTATCTACGTATTCCGACGCGGCGATCGCCACTCTGGGTGAGTTGGTGAGCTTCCGCACGGTCAAGCAGGAAGGGCTCGAGAACGTCGACAACCCTCACTTCCAGCAGCTCACCAAGTACCTCGAACTGAAGGCCACCGAACTGGGCTTGGATTTCACCGACTACGGCGCCGTGGTCGTAATAGGTCTCGGCGACGCCGAAAACCGCCTGGGCATTGTGACCCATGCGGACGTTCAGCCGGCTGATGCGACAAAGTGGAAGGCGGATCCGTTCTCGCTCGACCTAACTTCGGAGCCTGGCAAACTAGTCGCGCGCGGTGCGGAAGACGACAAGGGGCCTTTAGCGTTGGCGCTCTACGCCATGAAGTCCCTCGGCGACAAGGGCCTGCCACGGAGGCGTCGGATAGAGCTCATCGTGTCCTACACGGAGGAATCGGACTGGGGGCCGTTCCGCGCCTTCCTCGAGCACTACGACGAGCCGGATCTCAATCTCGCGCTCGACGCCAACTACCCGGTCGTCACTGCCGAGAAAGGCTGGGGTGAGATCCATTTGAGCCTTGCCGGACGGAATGAGGCCGAAGAGACACCCTACCTGGCGTCGCTGACCGGTGGGGCCTTCCTATCGCAGGTGCCCGAAGAAGCCGAAGCGGTGATCCGGGGATCGACCGCCGATTTCGAACGACGGTTGAGAGCGGCGTCGGAACAAAGCGCTAGCGTCGGCTATACGTTGGAGCGTACCGGCGATCGGCTCGAGTTTCGCGCCCACGGGAGATCGGCGCACTCGATGGAGCCCTGGGCAGGCCGAAACGCCATCACTCATCTGGCTGCCGTACTGGGCGAGTTCGCTTGGCCGGACACGGCTGCCGCCCGCATGGTCCGGCTCATCAACGATCTCGTGGGCACGAGCGACTACGGCGAGCGCTTCGGCGACCTCGCCCACTCACACTCGTTCATGGGCCCTTTGACCCTGACTCTGGCCACCGTGTCATCGAGCGGTTCGACTCATGACGCCGGAATCAGCTTTCGACGCCCGGTGGGGCGCACGGCCGAGGAGGTCGAGGCCGAGATCGAAAAGGCCGTCGCTGCCTGGAGAATCGATACGGGGGTCGCGGAGCTCGGCCTTAGATCCCGAATCGACGAGCCGTATATCGCCGAAGGAGCCCCGCACGTTCCGGTTCTCCTCGACGTCTTCCGCCACTACACCGGAGTTCTGGACGCCGGACCGATCGCCATTGGTGGCGGCACCAACGCACGGCTGCTGCCCAACGGCGTGAGCTTCGGCCCCGCGATGCCGGGCGCCACCTACACGGGTCACACGGAGCACGAGTTCATGACGCACGGGCAGCTGCTGCTCAACCTCCGAATGTACACGGCGATGATGGTCGAGCTTGCTGGCTAGTCTGCCAGGGGCTGGACCGGTCCTTTCCTGCACGAGATCACAGGAGCTTGGCCGCGCCCGCGGGTGCCCGTGGCCTAGCTTGCTTTTCGCCGAGGAGCGCCCCGCGCCAGGTCCATGAGCTTCTCGAACTCGCGATGGAAGAGCGCGACGATAGTCTCCGGATCGGGCACCAGCCCCTTGTCGCTGGCGACGCCGAGCCGCACGTTGCCCGCGTAGCTGATGAAGCTGATCCCCAGCCCCACGCGCCCGGACTGCGGCACCCAGAAGAGGAGCGTGCGCAACGGTCGCCCGGCCATGTATACGGTTCGGCGCGGTCCGGGCACGTTGGTGACGACCAAAGTGGTCCTGGCGCCGATGTGCTCCACCAAGAGCTTCTGAATCTCGGTCGAGGTCATACCAAGAGTGCCGAGCAGACCGAGCGCGACGCCCGCCTCCGGGCTGCCCTTGAGCTCGCGCATCCTGTCGCGCACTTCGAACAGCCGCTCGAGCGGATCGGCGAGTGTCAGCGGAAGCTCGACGAAGACCAGGCCGAAACGGTTGCCGAGTGACGCGCGGCTGGCGGGGGATCGGAGGTTGACCGGCACGGCGGCGTGGAACGCGAGGTCGTCCACCGGCTCGCCACGCTTGGCGAGGTAGCTTCGCAGAGCGCCGGTGACGGCCGCCACCAGGACGTCGTTCACGGTGCTCCCGGTCACCTTCCCGACGGCTTTGACGTCGGACAGAGGCAGAGGCTCCGACCAGGCGGCCAGCTTGGCGACGCCGAGCGGACCCTTGAGCGCGGTCGGCGGGTCGGCGGGCCGGAGCAGCAGGCGCCCCAGAACCGACGTCCCGCCGATTCCGAGCCTGGCCAGCTCGAGAGCCCGGCCGGGGTCGGCGAGGATCCGCGCCTCCTCCCGCAGCACCCGGGACGCGAGGCTCGCTGCCCGCCGCAGTCCCGTGGGAGCACTGCGAGGCCGCTGGCCCGGCTGCGACTCGGCGAGCCGGGCGCCGCGCGGGCGCGATTCGAGTCGCCGGCGCTTGGGCCTGTCGTCGGTCAGCGACCGCAGTACGCCCATCAGGGCGATGCCGTCGGCGATCGCGTGGTGGATTCGCACCAGAACGGCGCAGCCTCTGTCGTAGTTCTCGATGTGGTGGATCTGCCACAGTGGCTTGGAGTAGTCGAGGGGCGAGCTCATGAGCGCGCTCACGAGCTCCCGGAGCTCCTCCTCCCCGCCCGGAGCGGGCAGTGCCACTCGCCTCAAGTGAGCGGACAGTTCGAATCGCCGGTCGAGCTCCCAGGTCGGCTTCTTGACGAGCGTTCCGCGCTCCACCACCCGGCGCCGGAAGCGATCGTAGCGGAGCAGCCGGCTGGCGATCGTCCGCTCGAGACGCCTCGGGTCGAGTGGCCTGTCGAAGATGAAGAGCGCGGTCACCATCATCAGGTTGGTGGGATGCTCCATGCGCAGCCACGCCATGTCGACCGCGGACATGGCCCGAGTTCGGCGCTCGGCCGCATCTCGCCCGATCGCACGGCCGTGCGTCGAAGCCCTCGCTCTCTTTCGTCCGGGCCTGGCCATCTCGCCTCCTTGCCGGACGCGGTCGCGGGCTTTTCGGCGCCGCGACTCAACCGCGTCGCGGCATCTCTATAAACGTTAACGTTATTGGACTTACGGCTATTCCGCGTCCGGTGCCGAGCCTCGTGCCCGCCCCTTGGGGTGTTGGAGGAACCGGCGCCGGCTGTCATACTAAAAAATGACGGTAAAACCAACCGGCCGGTTCGCCGGCAGGTTCAGGGTCGTACTCGACACAGATGATGTCGGTGCAAATCGATCTTCCCGCGCCCTTCAGTGTCGGAGAGGTGACCGTGGAAGAGGCGCTCGAGCGGCGGCGCTCGATTCGCTCCTACGCGAGCTCAGCGCTCACTCTCGAGGAGGTCTCCCAACTCCTCTGGGCCGCCCAGGGAATCACCGGCGAGGACGGTGAGCGTACGGCGCCTTCGGCCGGTGCCCTCTATCCGCTCGAGATCTACCTTGTCGCGGCCGACGCCAGCGGGCTCGAGCCCGGCGTCTATCGCTATCTGATCGAGGACCACGGTTTGCAGCTGGTGTCGACGGGCGACGTCAGGCGCGAGCTGACGGCGGCCGCCTGGGATCAGGACTGGATGAGCCGGGCGCCGGCGGCTCTGGTGGTCGCCGGAGTGGTGGAGCGAACGGCGAAGAAGTACGGCTCCCGCGCGCGGCGCTACGTGCTGATGGAAGTGGGCGGAGTCACCGAGAACGTCTCCCTGCAGGCCGTCGCCATCGGGCTGGCCACTACTTTCGTCGGTGCGTTCGACGACGGTGCGGTCGCCGGCCTGTTGGGTCTCAAAGCAGGCGAGGAGCCGTTCGCAATCCTGCCGGTGGGCAGGCGCCGCCGTTGAGCCAATGTTCGGGTTGCGCACGGGGCCTCGGGACCGTTCGTTTCTGATCATCACCGTCGCCGGATTCGTGGCGACGATCGCTCAGGTGTTGCTGCTGCGTGAGCTGCTCGTTCTCTTCCACGGCAACGAGATGTCGACCGGGCTCGCGCTGGCCGGCTGGCTGCTTTGGACCTCCCTGGGGAGTGCTCTGGCGGCGTGGAGGTCGAGCCGTGGCGTTGTTCGGGAGAGCCCACTGGGCCTGCTTCTGACGCTCCTGGCAGTCGCCCCGCCGGCGCTGGTGCTCGTGGTGCGGGGAGCCCGGACGCTGTTCGCGATCCCCGCCGGTGAGCTGGCGCCAGTTGGCAAGATGGTGCTGGTCTGTCTGAGTGTGCCGTCTCTGTTCGGCTTGGCCGGGGGGGCGCTTTTCGGGCTCTGCTGGGCGTACAGTCGCGGAGGCGAGGCCGATGGCGCGCCGGCGAGACCGCTGGCGATCTATCTGGGCGAGGCGGCCGGGGCAGCCGCCGGCGGCATTGTCTTCTACTTCCTGCTGCTGCGCCTAGCGTCGCCGCTCTCCGCCGCCATTGCCGTGGCGCTTCTGCCGCTAGCTGTGTCGGGCTGGATCCTCCGGCGGCGGCCCGGGAAGGAGCGCGCTCGGGGCGCCCGCCTTGTGTGGGTGCTCGCCGCCCTCGGTCTGGCCGCCGTCATCGCCGCGGGCGATCGTCTGGAGGAACGAAGCCGGCGGTGGCAGTGGGGCGAGAGCCTTGCTCTCGCGCGGGACACCCCCTTTCACAACATCGCCATCCTGCGGCAGCCCGGCCAGGTGACGGTGTTCACCAACGGCCTCTGGCTCTTCACCCTGCCCGATCCAGCCTCGGCGGAGCCCGCGGTTCACACGGCGCTACTGCAGCACCCGAGACCCGGGCGCGTGCTGTTCATCGGTGGTGGGCTGGGTGGCCAGCTGGAGGAGGCGCTGAAGCATCCGAGCATCGAGGCCGTCGACTACGTGGAGCAGGACCCGGAGTTGATCCGGGAGAGCGAGCGGTTCCTGAACACCCGGGCGCGGGCCTCGCGTCGGGATCCGCGCCTGCGGACGCACCATCAAGATGCGGCGACCTTCCTGCGCCACCACGCGGGGCGCTACGACGTGATCTTCATGAACACCGGGGATCCGATCAACGCGCAGATGAACCGTTTCTTCACCGTGGAGATGTTCCGCCGGACCGAACGGCATCTGCTCCCCGGCGGGATTCTCACCTTCTCGGTGCCGGGCGGGGGCGACATGATCGGGCCCGCCCACGCCCGCTACCTGAGCTCGATCAACCGCACGCTGGGCGAGGTGTTTCCCGAGGTGGCGGTTCTTCCCGGGGGCAGGGCGAGGTTCTTCGCGGCCCGAGAAGCGGGGTCGTTGGTGCTGGACCCCGCGGTTTTGGCCGGCCGGATCGAGGCCCGAAGGCTCGATCTCGTCCACGTGCGCGAGGACACGCTTCAGGATCTGATGAGCCCCTTCAGGCTCGATCACGTTCGGGCGCTGCTTTTGGAGTTCGGGTCGAGTCCCGTCAACCGGCAGTTCGCTCCGATCTGCTACCTCCACGCCCTTAGGCTGTGGGCGGCCCAGTGGCACCCGGAGCTGGAGCGGATCCTCGGAGCGGCAGCATCGGTACGCCCGCTGGTCCTGAGCGCCGGACTGGCCGCGTTCGGAGCGTTGGTGATCCTGTTCTTCTGGATCGGGCGTCTCCGCTACCGGGCTGCCGTGGGAGCGAGCGTGTTCATCCAGGGCGCCGTGGGGATGGTGCTCCAGGTCGTGCTCATCCTGACCTTCCAGATCCTCGAAGGGTTCGCCTATCTACAGCTCGCCCTGATCATCGCCCTCTTCATGGCGGGTCTGGCCGCCGGTACCCTCTGGGTCGCCGCGTTCGGCCACTGGCAGAAGCGCGCCTTGGAGCCCGCCGCCGCGATCCGCTGGTTCACCTTGCTGCAGGCGGGCGTCACCGCGTTTCCGTTGCTGCTGCTGGTCTTCTTCTCGCCCGCCGGTCAGGACCTGCGGGATGCGCTCTCGCCCGCGGCGGCCTCGTGGGTCTTCTCGGCGGCCAGCTTCGTCGCCGGGACTCTGGGGGGCGCCCATTTCTCCCTCGCGGCTCTCGCCTCGGCGGCCGCGGGTGGAGGGCTCGGGCGTGCCGGCGGGTATCTGTACGCCGCGGATCTCGCCGGCGCCGCGGGCGGGGCGTTCGCCGCCGGCCTGGTGCTGCTGCCGCTCTACGGGGTGCCGAACACGCTCGTTCTGCTGAGCCTGGCGTCGCTCGTGTGTCTGGTGACAGTCCTGCGCCGACCCCGCTAGCTCCCTGCTCGCGACGGGAGCTGGTGAGAAGATCAGGCTAGGTAGGCCGCCATATTCCCTTGATGGCGTGCTCGCACTTTGTGCACCGGCCGTCGGCGAGAGCGACGACCTCGGTGATCAGACCCACACGCCGGATGAGCAACTCTCCGCAGCCGGGACAGTACGTGTGCTTGCCGGGATGCTCGGGAACGTTGGCGATGTAGGCGTAGTCGAGCTCTTCCTCCATGGCGATGGCACGAGCGCGCTCGAGAGTCGGCACCGGCGTCGGCGGAAGGCTCTTCAGACGGTATCGGGGATAGAAGCGATAGAAGTGCACCGGCACTTCCGCCCCCAGCTCTTGCCTGACCCACCGGCACATGGCGCGCAAGGTATGCGGGTCGTCGTTCTTGCCGGGGATGAGCAGATTCACGACCTCGGTGTGGACGTCGTGCTCCTTCAGAGTCGTGAGCGCCTCCAGCACCGGCCGGAGCTCGCCACCCACGAGATCCCGGTAGAACTCGTCGCTGAAGCCCTTGAGATCGATGCATGCCGCGTCGATCACCTGACAGATGTCCTCGAGCGGAGCCCGGTTGATGTAGCCCGCCGAATGCATCAGGTGCAGCAGGCGCCGGTCGCGGCAAAGGCGCGCGACGTCGAGCATGTATTCGATGAAGACGACCGGCTCGACGTAGGACGAGGCGATGGACCGGCAGCGGTAGGCCTCGGCGCGCGTCACCGTCTCGGCAGGCGGCAGCTCATAGTTGAAGGTCTCCTCCGGTCGGGCCAGCGAGGCTTCCCAGTTCAGGCAGGACTTGCAGCGCAGGTTGCAGCCGGCGGTGGCGACGGAGAGCGTCTTGGTCCCTGGGAGCACGTGATAGAAGGGCTTCTTCTCGATGGGATCGATGTTGAGGGCACAGGGGTTGGCGTAGGCGACCGTTTCGAGGGACCCGTCAACGCTCTCCCGCACGCCGCACAACCCCCGCCGGCCGGCCTCGATCCGGCAGCGATGGGGGCAGAGATCGCAGCGGACCAGGCCGTTCTCCAAGCGGCTGAAGTAGGCCGCCCGCCGGCGGCTGACCAGGCCCATCCGCGGGCCGCCGGTCGTCGGCGTGGCGAAGGACAGGCAGGGCAGAAGACCGCCGCCGGCGGAGGCGAGGACGCCGGCCCCCACCCGTCGGGCGAAGTCGCGGCGGTCGATCCGTTCACCCATCGAAACTCCTCAAAGATTTCACCCCTTACCGTAGCGCCGGTAGATGTTGCGCGTTGTCACCGATCTCCGATCCAGGTTCGTGAGGCCCGCCTCCTCGGCCCAGGTCATTGCTTCCAGATATTCCTCCGCGGTGATGCCGCGTCCGATCTCTTCGAACTCCGCCGCGCGATAGGCAACGTGGTACTGGGCCATGATGTTGACGTAGGTGTCCGGCGAGACCTCTTCAGCGACCCACTTCGTGAACTCCCGGGTACCCGCCACGCGGTTGGGCATGACGAGATGGCGGATCATCAGGCCGCGCACCGCGTGACCGCGCTCGTCGGTGGTGTGACGACCGACCTGGCGGTGCATCTCGAGGATCGCCTTCTTGGCCACCTCCGGGTAGTCGGAGGCTCCGGCCGAGTACTTGGCCGACTGACTTCCGTCCATGAATTTCATGTCGGGAAGGTAGATGTCCACGACCCCGTCGAGGATCTTGAGGATCTCGACGCGCTCGTAGCCGCTGGTGTTGTAAACCAAGGGTAGGCGCAAGCCCTCGCGGAAGGCGATCCGCGTCGCCCTGAGAATGTGCGGCATGACGTGAGTGGGCGTCACGAGATTGATGTTGTGACAACCGACCTTCTGGAGCCGGAGCATTTTGTCCGCCAGGCGTTCGTCGGCGAGCCGATCGCCCAGTCCCTTGTGAGAGATGGACCAGTTCTGGCAGAAGACACAGCGCAGGTTGCAGTTGGAGAAGAAGACCGTGCCGGAGCCACCCTCTCCAACCAGCGAGACCTCCTCGCCGAAGTGCGGGTGGGCGCTGTAGACCATCACCTTTGAGGGGGCTCTGCAGTAGCCCTTCTCTCCGGCCCTGCGCTTGACTCCGCACTTCCTGGGACAGAGCTCGCATGATTCGAGGATGCTGTCGGCCTGCTCGATGCGCTCGGCGAGCCGGCCCTCGAGCTCGAGCCGGCCGTAAGCGGGAAGCCACTCGCGTGTTCTCGGAGTAGCGGCAAGACGGGTGCCCGGCACCAGCAGGGTGCCGCTCAGGAGCAAAGACTTCGTGATGAAGTCGCGGCGCGTGGTTGCCATGCCTGGACCTCCTTGGGTTGGCCGCTCTGCAACGCCTGCCTGTCCCATTTGACACCCGAACCAATCGCCGGTCAAGGCGCGAGGTCTTCCGATGGCATGGGATCCGCCCAAAGCCCCTGGCGACTGCTGTCGATTCTCCGACCCAGTGCACCGATGCCTTGGCCGTACTCGATCAGATACTCGTGAGTCCGTTGCCCCCTACCGCCCCGCCCCGTACGCCCCGAACTCCCACCACAGCTGCTCCCGCGCTTTCTCGCGATTGCCAATCTCGTTCATGGTCGCGGCGTCGTAGAGCCGGCCGTTGATCATGGTGTGGGTGACGTTCTCGGACTGGCGGATGTCTTCCAAGGGGTTGCCGTCGATGACGACGAGGTCGGCGAGCTTGCCGGGCTCGAGGGAGCCGAGGTCGCTGTCCATGCCCAGGTAGCGGGCTCCCTCGAGGGTGGCGGAGCGCAGAGCCTCGTGGGGCGTCATGCCGCCCTGGACGAGCATCCAGATCTCCCAGTGGGCGCCGAGGCCCTCGCGCTGGCCATGGGCGCCTATCAGAACGCCAACTCCGAGGTCGTTGAGCTCTTTGCAGATGCGGGCGTTGTGGAAGTGGTTCCACTCTTCGTCCGGTGCCAGGTTGCGGCGCCGGGAGCGGCGGTCGACGATCTCGCGCGGGACGAAGGTCAGGAGCCGCTCGTTCTCCCAGACGTTGGTCTTGGCGTACCAGTACTCCTCACCCCAGAGGCCGCCGTAGCCGACGACGAGTGTGGGCGTGTAGCCGACCCGGGACTCTCTCCAGAGCTGCTTGGTGTCGTCGTAGATCTTGGCGACGGGGATCGAGTGCTCGATGGTGGTGTGGCCGTCGACGAGCTGGGTCAGGTTGTGCTGGAAGGTCGAGCCGCCCTCGGGGTAGACGAGCATGCCGAGCTCGCGGGCGGCGGTCATGACCTGCTGGCGTTGATCGCGCCGCGGCTGGTTGTAGGACTTGACCGAGAAGGCTCCGACGGCCTGGAGGCGTTTCAGGTGGTAGCGGGCGTCTTCCAGGGAGTCGATCTCGGCCCGGAAGTCACCCGAGGCGCCGTAGAGGATGGTGCCGGTCGAGAAGACCCTCGGCGCGACGATCGTGCCGGCTTTGGCCATTTCGCTCGAAGCGAAGACCTCGGCGGTGTCGTTCGAAGGATCGTGGGTGGTGGTCACACCGAAGGCGAGACCGGCGTAGTGAAACCAGTTCTGCTGCGGGATGATCTGCTCGGTGCCGGCGTCGCCGTGGTAGTGGATGTCGACGATGCCGGGGAGGATAGTTTTGCCGGTGGCGTCGACGATGTGGGCGCCGGCGGGAACGGCGGTGCCGGCGCCGCCAACGGCCACGATGCGGTTGCTTTTCACCACGACCGTGCCGTTCTTGATGATCTCGGGGGCGTCTGATTCCTGCGAAGCTTCCCGCATCGTTACGAGCCGGGCGCCGGTGAAGGCCACCGTGCCCTCGGGGACGTCGGCCTCCTGGGAGAAGCCGATATGAATGCCGGAACCCATAGCGGGCGGCTCGGGCAACGAGGTGTCTGAGCCAGCGGAGCCGGCAGCGATGTCTGAGCCAGGGGAGCCAGGTGCCCCGTCGGCCAGAAACGCGAAGGCATCTTTCAGCTCGCGGGTGAAGAGCTCGGGCCCTAAGGCCCAGTGGAGCTTGTTCGAGTCGCCCGACCAGTGCAGGTACTCGCCGGCGTCCGAGTTCACCTTGGCGAGTGGCAGGGCCTTGCTCTTGGGACCGATCTCGACGGCCTTACCCGTTGGCGGGAAGGGCGCGATGAAGGCATTGAAGCGCTCGCGAAAGGCGATCCACTCGCCGTCGGGCGAGACCGCGAATTCGGTGGCGGCTTCGGATTCCAAGTGCGTGCGCTCGTCCGAGCCGTCGAGCTCGATCGATTTCAAGAGGCGCTTGTCCTCGTCGCCACGAGCGGTGAAGTAGACGCGCTCGTTCGAGTCGCCGAAGAAGGGCTCGTAGCCCTCGCGGGTCACCAGCCACGACTCGGCAAAGGTCGACGCGTAGATGCCGGGGTCCTTCGACCAGGTCGGGCTGCGCAGCCAGCCGCCTTCGACCTTGCGGTAGACGACGGTGTTGCCGTCGGGGCTGACCTTGGGCTCGATGTAGTGGCCGGGGTCCTCGGTCACGGTCTGGCCGTTGCTATTGCCGGCATGGGCATCAACGTCTACGATCCGGACCGAGCCGAGCGCGCGATCGTTCCAGGTGGTGTAGACGATGCGCCGGCCGTCGGGCGACCACGAGGGGTAAAGCTCGAAGTGGTCGGTCTGGTTGGTGAGGCGGCGTGGTTCGCCGTCCGGCAAGTCCTTGACCCAGATGGTGCCGAGGGCCTGATAGAGGACTCGGGAGCCGTCGGGGGACACCTGGACCCAACGGAGCATCTTGACGTCGAAGTCCTCTTCCCAGGCGGTCTGAGGTGAGAGCGACCGTTCGTAGATCGTTCTGCTGTGGTCGACGGTGAACGGGATCTCGGTGACGACCCCTTCTCCAATACCTCGAACGGAAATCTTCTGGATCTTGCCCTCGGCCCAGAAGACGATCGATCCCGAGTCGGGGGTCCAGGCGATGGCTGGGTAGACGCCGTGGATGGCCCAGGTCTCCTGCATGTCGCGCTCGAGCCCATCGTAGATCGGCCATTCGTCGCCGGTTCGGACATCGTGCAGATAGAGGACGGTCTTGGCGCGCACGCGGCGCACGAAGGCGATCAGCGAGCCGTCGGGCGACGCCGTGGGGCGGACCGAGCCGCCCTCGCCGTCGATGAATCGCTCGGTTCGGCCCTCTTCGCGGTCGAGGCGCTGGATGGTGTAGATCTCCTTGTTCGAGTCCTTGTTGTACTCGAAGGTCTTACCCGGGGTGGTGTCCTGGGAGTAGTAGAGGTAGCGGCCGTCGGGAGAGAAGGCGGGCTCGCCCAGGTCTTTCTGCTTGTTAGGTTTCTCGACCATCTGTAAGCCGTCGCCGCCGGTCCAGTGGTAGAGCCAGATCTCGCCCGAGCCGAGCGAACGGCGCGAGGTGAAGTGCTTGCGGGCGGCGATGTACTGCGAGTCGGGGGTCCAGGTCGGGGAGTTCAGGAGGCGGTAGGTCTCGGAGGAGACGGCGGTGGGATTCGCCCAGCCGGTGAAGGTGCCGGGAATGGAGTTGGGATCAGGGACACCGTTTTCAAGGTCTCCTTCCGACTCCTCGTCATCCTCCGCGGAATCGCCCTCGCTGTTGCTCTCGCTAATGCCGTGGAAGATCGAGGGCTCGTCGAAGCGTCGCTTCATCACCCAGATGTTGTCGCCGCCGCCGCGGTCCGAGGTAAAGGCGATCTTGGTGCCGTCGGGTGAATAGCGCGGCTGCATGTCCCAGGAGACGCCCTCGGTGATCGGCTTCGCCCGGCCGCCTTCGATCGGCATCTCGTAGAGGTCGCCTAGGAGATCGAAGACGATCGTTCGGCCGTCGGGCGAAACATCGAGTGACATCCAGGTGCCCTCGTCGAGGCGGATCGGAATCTCACGGGTCGGCCCGGGGGCGGAGTCGACCGACCATTTGTCCTTTTTCTTCTCGTCGCTCTCGCTTTCGGTTCCAGCGGTTTCGGACTTATTGGTCTCCTCGGAGTGTCCTGGAGGTTCCTCGACCGAAGCTGAGGGATGGCGACCGTGGGAGTGGATGCTGGCCGAACGCGTGCCTGTGGCTGCGGCTTGGGTGCCGCCGGAGAAGACGACGAGCAGGCCGAAGACGGCGAAGAACGACTGCAGTGAAAGGGGGCGATCGAATTGCATTGGGGAAGCCTCCGGAGAGAGTTGCGGGACAGGGGGGATTGTACGCGAGGAAGGAGCACGTTCCAGCGCCGAGTCGGCCCGACATCAGGGCGCGGTGTGATCGGGCCGAAGAGCTCGAGAGGACCACCAGAGGACCGGTGGGCTTTGCGTCTTGATGAGCAATGACAAAGCCGAAGAGGAATGCCATAGAGACTTATGGTATTAACTATGGTACGATCGGCGAAATGCCGAGCCCAGAGATCACCAAGATCACGGTCCACATCCCGGCCGATCTGCTGAAGAAAGCCCGCAAGTCGACAGGGCAGGGGATTACTGAAACCGTGCGCGAAGGGCTCCGGCTGGTCGCGGCTCGGCAGGCCTTCGAAGAGCTCCGGATGCTCAAGGGCAAGGTCAAGGTGCCGATCGACTTGGACGCGCTGCGCGAGGATCGGAGTTGATCGCCGTCGACACGAGCTCGCTGATCGCGTTTCTGGGAGGGGAGGAAGGCGACGACGTGAAGGCACTCGAACAGGCTCTGGAGTTCGAGCAGGCGGCTCTGCCGCCGGTGGTTGTGACCGAGATCCTCAGTGTCCCTCGGTTGGATCGCCGGATCGGAGCGCTGGTTCGCGCGATGCCCAGTCTCGAGATCCGCGCCGGCTTTTGGGAGCGGGCGGCGGCGACGCGGCGCAAGCTCCTCGGCAAGCGGCTCAGAGCTCGCCTCGCGGATACCCTGATCGCCCAGGTTTGCGTTGATTCCGGGACTCCGCTGATTACCAGGGACTCCGACTTCCGCCACTTCGAGCGCCACGCCGGGCTGCGGTTGGTGTAGGGATCGGGCTCGAGACCGCGCCTGGTTACCGATGGGGACTGCTTGAGATCGCGCCCGCCTCGGCCACGCCGCCCGAGACGATGAACTTCATGGTCTGGGTGCTGCCGGCGGCGAGGGTGCGGATGCGGTCGCGGGGCACGAGCACGAGCTGGCCGGCGAAGTTGTAGGACTGGGGCACGTAGACGGAGGCGAAGCCGGGCAGGCCGAGCTCGCCGAGGGCGTCGCGGGTGAGGAAGCCGAGGAGTAGGAGGTTCGGGTCCTCGGTAGGCGCGACCGCGACCGGCTGGTCGAAACGCTTGCGCTCGCCGACGAAGGCCTGAGTCAAGTCGCGGAGGGCGGTGTAGAGGATCTTGACCAGCGGTACTTTGGCAAAAAGAGCATCCAGTTGACGGAAGAGCCAGCGCAGGCCGATGAGGCGAGCGAGAAACCCGATCAGAGTGATTCCGGCGAAGGTGACCAATAGGCCCGCTCCCGGGATCACGCGGCGATCGAGGAGCTGCTCGAGGTGCAGCCAGCCGTCGATGGCCGAGAAGGTGACGTAGATGAGCCAGATCGTCGCCGCGACGGGCGCGACGATCAAGAGACCGCGAAGGAAGTTACGGATGACGATTTGGAACATTGGCACCCTCCTGTTTTGATGCCGCGATTCTAGCGAGGGGGTGGCTTGGCTGTAGGTGCCGCGGGCGGGCTCTCCAAGGGAGCCGTCCTGTAGCGGTTGACACGGAGTGCGAGTAAGCTGAGGACATCTCGATCCACACGACCGATTGAGGCCGCCGGTGCCGCCTCTCCGCGAGCGCAGAGAGGCTCGCTCCGAGGCGCACGCGGCCGGCCTCTTGTAGCAGTCGACCACCGCTTGCCCTCGACCGAAGCGAAGGGTGTCGAGCGGGGCTCGGACAGGACGGTCGAGACGAGCTCGACCGCTACATCCGGATCTCCTCGGTCCGAACCGTGAAGGAGCGCCGTGTGCGCCCCGGAGTGAACCTCTCCATCTACTGTTGGCTCACGAAGGGGCGACATCGGCGCGACACTGTCCGTTCAGGAGTTCTACCGGTACATCCGATAAGATCCGCGTCATCTTGCTCACCACCTTTCGGGAGGCCCCCATGTCGTCGACACGCTCGCGCTCCGCTCTTGCTTTCTTAATCCTGCTGGCGATGGCTCTCGCTCTTCCCGCCGCCGATCTGGAATGGCCCGGGTTTCGGGGCGTCAACGCCGCCGGGGTTTCGAGCTCAACCGGACTGCCCACCGAGTTCGGACCTGAGAAGAACCTGGTCTGGGAAGTGGAAGTTCCTTTCGGCCGGTCATCGCCCGCGATCTCGAAAGACCGGATCTATCTGACCGCGGTCGATGGCAACGATCTCGTGACGCTCGCGGTCGACCGCAAGTCGGGCAAGGAGCTCTGGCGCTGGACCGTCGAACGAGTCGAGAAGGCCGAGTTCCATACGGCGACGGATTCGGCGACGCCGAGCCCGGTCACCGATGGTGAGAATGTCTACGCGTTCTTCCATGAGGCCGGCCTGGTGTCCTACGACGCCAACGGCAAGGAGCGCTGGCGCGTGCCGTTGGGGCCGTTTCGCAATTTCTACGGCATGGCGGCTTCGCCGGTCCTCGCCGGCGAGCGGCTGTTCGTGCTCTGCGATCAGGCCGAGGGCTCGTTTCTGCTCGCGGTCGACAAGAACACCGGCAAAGAGCTCTGGCGTCAGGAGCGGCCGGCGCGGCTCGAGGCCTACACGACTCCGATTCTCTATCCCGACGCGGACGCTCCGAAGGCCCTGTTGGTGTCGGGATCGCGCTGGGTGGACGCCTACGACCCGGCGACCGGCGAGATTCTGTGGACGAAAAGCGGTGTCGCAAGCGGGCCGATCTCGACTCCGGTGCTGATGGGAGACACTCTCTACGTGAGCGGCATCGACCATGCGGAGGATGGCTGGGCGCCGTTCGGGCCGCTGCTCGAGCAGCACGACAAGGACGGCGACGGCGAGCTGTCCCGAAAGGATGTGGAGGGTGCTTGGATCGCCAACCACTTCGGCTGGCTCAACTCCGACGGCAAAGCGAATATCACGATCGAGGATTGGCAGCGGGTCGAGCGCGAGATGGTCAACGAGCACTGGGGCGTCTACGCGATCCGGGTTGGCGACGGCTCCGCCGAGACGGTTTGGAACTACCGCAAGAACGTGCCGTACATTCCATCGCCCCTGGTTCACGACGACGTCTTCTACATGATCAAGGACGACATCATCACCAGCCTCGACCCGAAGACCGGAGAGGTTCTCAAGCGAGGGCGGCTGGGTGAGTCGAAGTCGAAGGTCTACGCTTCGCCTATTGCGGCCGACGGCAAGATCTACATCGGTACGCTCGATGGCGACGTCGCGGTGCTCCGGGCGGGCGCCGAGTGGAGCGTGCTGGCGAGCAATACGCTCGGTGACGAGATCTGGGCGTCACCGGCGATTGCCGACGGACATCTTTATGTGAGAACCAAAGGCAAGCTGTATGCCTTCGCTGCGAAAGCCGAGCCGGAAGCGAAAGAGGAGCAGGGCTCGCGCCAAACCAGTTGGGAGGGGACACCTTGAGAAAGATGTCCCTGAGCTACTCGGGATCTTCCAAGTCGATTCGCTTGAGCCGCTCGAGCTCCTGCTCGCGTGCCACGAGCTCTTCTTCGGTCGCCGCGAGCTCCTCGCGCAGCTTGACGATCTGAGACTGTAGCCGTCCGATCCTACCGCCGAGTTGATCGACTTTCTTGGACTGGTCTTCGGATCTGGCCTCGGTCTGGGTAGCCTCCTCACGCAGTGAGGCCAGCTCCCGTTCGACCTCCCGGCGCAGAAGGTTTTGAGCCCTGGCATCCTCGCGCAGCCGTGAGGTTTCGAGATGTAGTGCCAGGAGCAGCGCCGCCTTGGCCGCGTACTCACTCCGAGGACGGATGTAGGAGAGCCGGACGAGGACGGCTTCGGCCGCCTTCGGGTCGTAGAGGTCACGCTCGGGCTGCAGATAGATCAGGCCCAGGTGGTAGAGAGCGTTCTCGACGCGGCGGCCGCCGTCACGTCTTTCGAGCAACTCGAGGTAGGCGTCGCGAGCGCCCGCGAAGTCGCGATCCGCGAACAGGCGATTGCCGTGGCTCTTGACCAGAGCGCAGCCCGAGAGGGCGAGCAGACAGGCAAGGCCGGCGCAGGTCTGCATCATCCATCGGCGCGGCCATCGGCTCCTTGGGCGATTCATCGCTGGCGCTATCCGGTCTTGGCCGCCTGGAGCTCTGCCGCCAAGGGAAGGGCGAGCGAAAACAGCGCTCCGCCGCCGGGGCGATCCGAAACCCATATCGCACCGCCATGGTCGGTCACGATCTCGCGGGCGATCGCCAGTCCGAGCCCAACGCTGCCCGAGCTGCTGCGACCTTCCACTCGAATCTGATGGAACCTCTCGAAGATCTTGTCTTTCTCATCGTCGGGCACACCCGGACCTCGGTCTCCGATCTGAACCAATGCGAAGTCCTTCGACGGCAACCGCTGGAGCGCTTTCTTGTCGGGCGAGGTGGAGACGTCGATCCGGACCGCCGAGCCCGAGGGGGCATAGCGAATGGCGTTTTCCGTGAGGTTGGCAAGAACTTGAACGATGCGATCTCGGTCGCACGCGATTTCGACCGGCGGAACCGTCGCGACGGAGAGCGATACCCCGCGAGACCAGGCGAGGGCGGAGTAGCTCTCGACGACCTCTGCGAGCAGCCCGTTGAGCTCGTAGTTACCGGTCGAGTATTTGAGAGCGCCTTCTTCGAGTTGGGCCAGGTCGAGAAGCTTGGAGATCATCACCTCGAGACGCCGGTTGTTGTCGAGGCTCAGCTCGAGGAGACGGCGCTGTTTGTCGGTGAGCCGACCGGGCAACTCCTCGAGGAGCAGCGAGTCGGTCTCGTACATCGCTGCGAGCGGCGTCTTGAGCTCGTGCGAGACGTGAGACAGAAAATCGCGTTTGGCTCGGTCGAGCTCGCCGAGGCGCTCCACCATTCTGTTGAAGCTGTCGGCGACGGGCGCGAACTCGTCGGTGCCTTCCGTACCTAGCTTGAAGGTGTACTTGCCGCCGGCGACCGAGCGGGTCCCTTCCTGTAGCCGCAAGAGCGGGCGCCGGATCGAGCGAACGGTGAACCACAGAAAGGGCAGGCTCAGAGTCAGGCCGATCAGCGCGACGATCCACGAGACGCGCACCGCGCGTTCACTGTCCGCGACCGATCGCGCCGCGTGCTCGCGGACGTTCTCCTGGGTGGCTTCGAAGACCGTCTGTGTCTGATCTTGCAGCGCGCGAGATTGTTCGACGAAGAGTTCCATCAATCGGCTCTCGCGCTCACCGTCCAGGGTGGTGGCGAGTGGGTTGAGCGAGGTTTCCTCTACCAGGAGAGTCTCGACGAGCTCCGCGAGCGGCAGCACGCGCCAGCGGTTGGCCATCAGCTCGACTTCGACCGCCAGAGGGGCGGCTAGATCGAGACCGGCGAACTCGTTGAGGTTGTCATCGAAGGTGCCGCGCAACGGATCGAGCCGCTCGGCATAGGCCGGGTCTCGAGTGACCAGGAGCTTGCGGGTGAAGCCGTCGATCTGGGACAGCAGCCGGCGCTGCTCGAGGGCGAGCGTCGTGGCCCGGAGGTCGACGTCGGCCAGCTCACGGTGGCCCGCGGCCAGTCCTCGAACCTGGGTGAGGTTGTACAGCAGGACGGCGATGAGAGCGGCGGCCCACAGGCTCGACGCCACCGCCAGCCTGCTAGCTACCCTCATCGAGCTCTCCGGCCTCGCGGTACTGGCGAAGCTTGTTGCGGATGGTGCGAACCGTCACACCGAGAGCCTTCGCGGTTCTGGAACGGTTGTTGTCGAGTCGCTTCAGGGTCTCGAGGATGAGAATCTTTTCGGCTTCGGCGACCGTCGAGTTCGAGGGTACGGCGATGTGCTCGGCCGCGCCGCCGTTCGGTGAATCTCGTAGGAAAGCGGGCAGATGGTGCGGCTCGATCCAGCCGGTCTTGGCCAGGATCACCGCGCGTTCCATGAAGTTGCTCAGCTCGCGAACGTTGCCCGGCCAGTGGTAGGCCTGAAAGCGCTGCAGGGTAGCGCCTTCGACGCCCTCGACCTTCGTGTCGTGCTTGCGGTTGAACTGGCGAACGAAGGCGTGGGCGAGAAGCGGAAGATCTTCTCGGCGTTCCCGAAGCGGCGGCAGCTCGACGTTGAAGACGCCAAGTCGGAAGTAGAGGTCTTGCCGGAGTTTCTGTTCGCGAATAGCGGTCTCGGGATCTTGGTTGGTCGCCGCGAGGATGCGCACGTCGACCGGGACTGTCTTCGACGATCCAATCTTTCGCACGGCACTCTCTTCGAGCACGCGGAGCAGCGTAGGCTGCAGAGAGAGCGGCATCTCCGCGATCTCGTCCAGGAAGATTGTACCGCCATTCGCGCTCTCGAAGAGACCCCCCTGGGTTTTGGCCGCTCCGGTGAATGCGCCGCGAACGTGGCCGAAGAGCTCGCGTTCGATGAGGGTCTCCGGCAGAGCCGCCATGTTGACCGCCACGAACGGCTCGGTGGCTCGCGGACCGCATTCGTGAATGGTGCGGGCGGCCAGCTCCTTGCCGGTCCCGCTTTCGCCGGTTAGGAGAGCCGAGGCTTGGTTGTCGGACAGCAGACGCAGGACGTCGTAGACCTCGCGCATCTTCTTGGACGTGCCGACGAAGTCCCGAAACCCGCCGTCTTCCTCGAGCTGGCGCTCGAGCGAGCGCGCGCTCTGGTGCCGGCCGATCTTGCGACCCGCGGCATCAAGGGTCTTCTCGAGCTGGCCGTAGTCGAGCGGCTTGGTCAGAAAGTCGAAGGCTCCGTGCTTCATGGCTTCGACGGCCGTGTCGACGGTTCCATAGCCCGTCATCAATATGACCGGCCGGTCGGGGTCGCCTTCGCGCAGGTGCGAGAGGAGGTGGACGCCGGTCGTGTCGGGCAGGACGACGTCCGAAAGCACGATGTCGGGCTCGAATTGCTCGGTCAGATCGCGCGCTTCGACGCCGTTCTCGGCGACCTGAACCTCGAAACCCGCCCGGCTCAGTCGGAGCTCGAGGACCTCGCGCATTGCGGCCTCGTCGTCCACGACCAGGAGTTTGAGGGCTTCGGTATTCATTGTGTGGTCTGCCGAGTCTAGCCCCGAAAATGGGGTTTGGCGGAAAAAATTTCCTAGCTGATCGGGAGATGGGTGAAGATCGGTTCCAGGATGTGGCAGGGAGAAGAGGAGCCGTCCTCAGTGTTTCCGGGCGATGTGCCACCCGTGCTCCCACGGGCAGGCCTGGCATCGCGGTTGCGTTACCGATATTCCCGAGGAGGTATCTGTGTTCACTAAGACTCGAGGTGATGAGCCTCATCAGACGAATGCGCCCGCACCCAATGTGCCTAACGTCGGCCCGAAGCCGAAACGATCCGCCGATGGCCGGCCGGCCAGTCTCGGCCCGTCGATCTCGGTCTCGGGCAACCTCTCAGGCAATGAAGACCTGATCATCGAGGGGGCCGTCGAAGGCGAGGTCGTGGTCAAGGATCACATGGTGACCATCAGCGAGACCGGGAAGGTCAAGGCCGACGTCTATGGCCGGAGTATCTGCGTCGAGGGGCAGGTGGACGGCAATCTCGTGGGAGACGAGCAGGTCGTCATTCGACAGTCGGGAAGGGTGAGGGGGAACGTCACCGCACCGAGAGTGAATCTGGAGAACGGAGCAAAATTCAAGGGCAGCATCGACATGCAGCCCACCGAGTCCGCGCCAGCCAAGCCCGATGGCGCCAAGAAGCCGAACGCGGGGACCAAGGAAGAACGCCGCCCGAGTGCGGCGAAGATCTCGACGGGCGCAACAGCGGTAGGGGAAACCGTATGAGGAAAGAGGTTTCAGGAAGCCTGATCGCACTGGCGATCATCACGTTCGTTGCCGGTTCCGGTTGTGCGTCGAAGAACTACGTTCTGGCGACAGTGGAAGAGTCCGAAGCTCGAACCACCAAGACCACCGACATTCTCCAATCTCAGATCGAGCGCGATCAGACCAAGCTGGCCGAGCACGAAGAGCAGATGGAGAGCATCTCGGCCACGGCCGGGGACGCTCTGGAGCGAGCGATCGCCGCGGGCAAACTGGCGGAAGGCAAGTTCCTTTTCGAGACGATCCTCTCGGACGACAAGATTCGGTTCGGTTTCGACAAGACCGAGCTGGCCGAGGAGGGCGTCGAGGCGCTGGCTACCTTCGCGGCGGACCTGAAGAGTCAGAATGAGGACGTCTTCATCGAGATCCAGGGTCATACGGACTCGACCGGCTCGGATGCCTATAACTTGACTCTGGGCGAGAAGCGGGCCGAGACGGTGCGCCGCTACTTGAGCAAAGAGCACGGTATCGCTCTCCATAGGATGTCGGTGATCTCGTACGGCGAGAGCTCCCCGATCGCCGATAACGAGACCCGCGAGGGTCGGGAGACCAACCGAAGGGTAGGTTTGGTCGTATTGAAGTAGGCCGATTGAAATAGGATCTTAGGGTCCCCCTTGTCACTTCCGGTGCCGCAAGTTTCTCTTCACTTTTTGTAGAGATTCCTAAGCCGCTCACTCCCCACGGAATGGCGAGGGGGGCCTCTTTGTGTCAGGGCGTCGAGGATTCGTAGGCGTCGACCAGGAAGCCGCCCGAGAGCCCCGCCGGTGCGCCGTCGGGAAGCCCGAGCCGCACGGCGTCGATCACCAGATCGCCGGTGTCGAGATCCTCGGCTCCAGCCACCCGGCGCTGCTTTTTCTTCTTGCGCAGGACGACCCGGCCATCGCGCTCGCCGGCTGCCGTCGCAGCCCGCCACTCGAGACCGACTTCGGTAGCCTTGCCGCGTGCGATTCGGGTCGAGCCGATCAGCACCGGGTCCTTGTCGCCGGCGAGGCCGAACAGACTCAGCCGGTACCGCGACCCGGCAGGCTCGAGAAGCAACTGTGCCACGGCCCGGTTCTTGCCGGCAACCAGGCGCAGGATCTCGACCGAGTTGGAGCCCAGGTCTACCTTGTTGGGATTGAGCAAGAACCTCACGAGTAGGGTTCGTTCGCGGGCGGGGTGGTCGGAACCCACGAAGGACCGCGCGCCGTTCGCGACGCTCACGCTCAAGGCGTGGCTCGAGCCGTCCAGGCCCGGTGTGGTGACCGACACGGCGTCGCCCTTGCTCTTCGACCAGCTGGCGAGGTCGCCGGACTCGAAGCCGTCAGCGAAGATGCGGCTCTTGAGACGCGGTCGCAGGACGAAGAGCCCTCGGTTGATGTCTGAAACGACGACCGCGCCGCTCTGCAGGTATGGGTAGACGCTCCAGGCACCGTCGAACTCGTCACCGTCCGCCTCGGGGAAGGTATCGAAGAAGGCCACCTCTTTGAGCTTGCCCTTGGCCGGGTTCTTGAGCTCGAGAATGCGGAGGCCTCGCCGGTAGTTGGCCTGGTAGGTGTACTCGCCCCGCACGTACTGGTTGTGATCGATCGATCGGCCGCCGCCGAAGTGAGCTCCGGCCAGTTTGACGTCGTCCAGGTCGGACATGTCCCAAACGTAGGTCTTGGTATTGTGGCCGAATCGCTGCTCGTCGAGCTCGTCGTCATGGATGAAATAGGCGTGATCTTCGGTGAGCCAGCCCTGGTGGGTATAGCCGGAGTCGTCGTAGCCGGTGCGCGAGAGCATCTTGGGCGCGTCCTTGTCGCTGACGTCGACAACGGTCACGGTGTCTTCGTTGGACGCGAAGCAGATCTCCCGGCCGCGATGGTCGGCGTCGGGGCCGTGATAGACGACGCACTGGGCGTCGTGGGTATAGCCGTCGTCACCGAAACAGCCCGCGAAGACCGGCTCGAGCGGATCGCTGATGTCGATCATGTGGAGTCCGCCCCCGGAGCAGGTCTCCGAACCTACGGCATAGGCGAACCCGGTATCCTCGTTGATCACCAGGTTGTGGGCTCGATTGAAGCCGAAGTAGTGGCCCGATTCCTGGAACTGGACGGGCAGGTTCCGCGCGTTGCGAAGCTGCCCGAGGTCGAAGACCTGCATGCCGTGCTCGCCCGCGAAGTCCGCAACGACGAAGGCGTGGTTCCGGTAGACCTTGATGTCGCGCCATGCCGAGGTGTTATCAGCCGTGGGCAGGTTGCCGACGAAGACGGGATTCTCGGGGTCGGTCATGTCGATGAACGCCGTGCCGTTGGAGCGTCCGACCAGGGCGTACTCGCGTCCGGTCTGCGGCTCGGCCCAGCCCCAGATGTCGTTGCCGGTGCCGCCCCCGATCTCGGAAAGCGGGAAATGCGCCAGCAGGTCGATGTTCTCGCAGAGGAAAATGTCGGCCCGACCGTTGCTACAGGAGGACAGTTGCTCCATTTCGTAGGCGATCTGCTGGCGCTTCGAGCCGCCGTGAGCGAGCAGGGCGAGCTGCGCCTTGGTGAGCGACGCCTCCTGCTTGCGCAGATGATCGGGCAGGTGGCAGGCTTCGGCTTCGCGTGGAGCCACCGGAAGCAACGCCATGACCAGGACGACGGCGGAAAGTCTCTCTTGAATTCTCATAATGGACGCCTCGAGTCTGCGAACGTCTTGCCGGTGGCGAGCGCGGCCGAGTCTATCCTCCCGAGGCTACGCCGCATGCGCGTGTAGACTCCGTCGTCCATGGATGGGGTTCTGAGAGTCATCGTCGCGTCGGGTAACCCGGTCAAGATCGCCGCGGTCGAGGCGGCATTCGGGCTCATGGTTCCGGCCGAGGTGGCTGACGTCAACGGCGCCAGCGTCGACTCCGGAGTGCCGGACCAGCCGCTTTCGGACCTCGAGACTCTGCGCGGGGCCGAGAAGCGCGCCGAAGGAGCGGAAGCGCTTCGACCCGAGGCCGACTACTGGGTAGGGATCGAGGGCGGCATCGAGGACTCCGAGCGCGGGATGAAGGCCTTCGCCTGGGTCGTCGTACGCTCGAGCTTCGGCACCGGACGGGCCCGTTCCGGGACGTTCTTTCTGCCCGACGAGGTCGCTCGTCTGGTTCGGGAAGGCAAAGAGCTCGGCGAGGCAGATGACATCGTCTTCGGACGCACCGACTCCAAGCAGGAGGAGGGAGCGGTCGGTCTCCTGACCCAAGGGGTTGTCGATCGACGAGCCCTTTACGAACACGCGGTGGTGCTGGCCCTGGCGCCGCTGAAGCACCCTCTACTGTACGGCTGACACCGTGGGATTCTGCGTGTCGCTCGCGATGGCGACGCGGGGCGAATGGGCTGGGAACCCTAGGAAGCGTGCGCCGCGAGCCATTCTTGAAACTCGCGGTCCAGCTGCTCCGGCGTCACCTCGAGTGACTCGAAGACGCAGTCCGCCGAGCAGCTCTTCGCCGCTGCGAGCTTTCGGAGCAAGTCTCGAAACCTCTGTGCCATGGTCGGTTCGAGCAATAGATAGCGTGTCAACAGCGCGCTGGACTCGTAATCGTAGGACACGGCGCCCCGGTCGAACTCCCCACGGCTCTTTGCGATCATTGCTGCGAGCGATTCGGTTCGCTCGGCCTCGATGGCTCGACGCAGGCGATCCGCCAGCGGCTCGATGCCCGCAATCCCAGCAAGCCCGTCGAAGCCCGACGGCGTGGCGGTGTCGCCGAGGGCGTCGGCGAGACCCTCGGACAGCCACGGATCGAGGTTGGGGCCAAAGACCCGCCGGTGCACCAGGTGAGTCAACTCATGACCGAGCACGGTGGCGAAGCGCTCGGGCGGGACGCCGGCGGCCAGCAGGGCCACGACTCCGCGGCTCGCCATGGTAAAGCCGGCGTAGCCGGCCCGAAGCCGTCCGAAGTCCTTGGCAAGGCCCCGGTACCCGTCGGCCGCCCCGAAGATGAGGATGAGACTTCCGGCGGGTTCGGAATCGATACTCCGAGCCGGGCCTGGTAGATCGAGTCGAGCTCGGCGGCGAGCGACTCACAGATCGACAGGTACTCGGCTGGCGCCGAGGACAGAACCTGGTACGGTCCGCACGAGCCTTCGGCGACATCGGTCGCCGAGCTCGACAGCGCGTTCCTGGCCGCGGCCATCGTTTTCGGCTTCGGCTTCGCCGCGGGACGCCCCGGGCTCCGGGGCCGCTCGACTTCTGCCGAGCTCACAGGCGGCTCCGCCTCGGTCGCCACTGGCTCACGAGGTGGCTGAGGCTCGCCGCAGCCGCCAACCACCGTGGCAGCGGCGGCCAGGCTCAGCGGGGCGAGGAAGCGAGCTCGCTTCACCGGCGGTTAGTGCAGCGCGGTTCCGATGAACGACTCGAGCGTCAGCATGGAGTCTTCACTCAGCTCGATGAACTCGATAGCCAGAAACACCGGCTTGTCGATGGAATCATCCTGGATATCCTGCCGCTCGACGCGCACGATGCGGGCCGTGGCCTCGAACTTCACGCCGCTGACCTCTACGTAGAGCTGGCATTCCGTGTCGATCGGCGGAGCGACTTCGGTTTCGACGAGCATTCCCGAAAGGCTGATCTGTCGGACCGTGAACTCGGCTTCGAGGCTCAGATCCGCCGGTCGCGCGGCCTCGATCCGGAAGCGGCCGAACAGCCGGTTCTCGAGGCTGATGACCGCGTTCTTGTGGATGAACGAGCGCAGCTCATTGGCCTTGCCGCTCATGATGTCGGCAAAGTGTACCCCGGCTCGAAAGACCGGCTGGACGTCGCCCTTCGAGTCCCGAGTGGTCTTGACCAGAGTGCACCAGACTACCGTGCCCTTGAGCGGCATCTGGTTTTTTCCCTCGTCGAGTCTGAGCGAGTACTCGTGGCCGATCTTGAGCGGGTTGTTGGTCTCGAGCGACATGCCGTCGAGGCTCAGGTTGAGCACTCGAGCGCCGGTGGTGAAGAGAAAACTGCCCCTGATTCCCTCGACGTCGTATCGCGTGTTGTTCCTGCGTTCGTCGGCCATAGTGTCTTCAAGCGCTTCGCGAGGCGGCGGTATCAGCACTTCGGCTCCCCAGGAATCGAAGACCGGACCACCATTTGTAGCACAGGCCAGGTAGTATTCCCAAGGACGCATGCATGTCGGATAGAAAGTACCGCCAGAGCGGTTATCAGGACGACGGCGACGCCGACAGGCGGTCGCAGAATCGGCCCAGGGGGCAACCAAATGAGGGGCCGCGAGGGCGTGGTCTCGGAGCGCCGACGGCTTCGGTGCTGAAGTGCTCGCGCTGCGGAGCCAAGGTGTCTTCGCTGCCATCTCCCGGAGATCTTTGCCGGAGCTGTGGTAGCGACCTGCACACTTGCACCAATTGCCGGCATTTCGATACCTCGGCGCCGAACGAGTGCCGGCAACCGGTCGAGGTACGCGTCGCCGCCAAGGCGAAAGGCAACGACTGCAGCCACTTCGAGCCGAAGGTAGTGCAGGAGTTTGCCGCCGACTCGTCCTCGAGCGGAACGGCGACGGACGCCAAAGCGGCCTTTGACGACCTCTTCAACTTCTAGAGAGCGACCATGGCGAGACTGGACATGACCCTCGGAGAGCTGCGCGAGCTGCTGGGAGAAGGTGAGCTCGCGGGCGATGCCGAGTTCCTTTGCCGCGAGCTCCGCGGTCTCGATGACGCCGGGCCGGAGGATCTCTCGTTCGTCAAGGGGCGCAAGCAAGTAGCCGCGGCGCTTGCGTCGAAGGCGGGAGCGCTGCTGGTGCCCGAGAAGATCGATGGCATTACGGCTCATCAGCTAGTCTTGGGAGAGCCGTTTGTCGCATTGACCCGGGTTCTGGCGCGGATCGCATCGGAGAAGCGAGCTCGGGAGCCCGGAGTGGACGCGACCGCCGTGGTTCACGGCAGCGCGCAAGTCGGAGAACGTGTCTATGTCGGTCCGGGTGCCGTCATCGACAAGGAGGCCGTCGTCGGCGACGACGCCGCGATTCACGCCAACGCTTTCGTCGGGCCGCGTTGCGTTGTCGGCCAAGGCTGCGTCATCCACCCGACGGTCGTCCTGCGCGAGGACGTGACGCTCGGCTCTCGAGTGACTGTGCGCTCCGGCTCGGTCCTGGGCTCGGAAGGTTACGGTTTTCTGCCCACCGAGGGGACGCCGGTGCCGATTCCCCAGGTCGGAGGAGTCGAAGTCGGTGATGACGTCGAGATCGGCGCACTGGCTACGATCGACAGCGCCACCTTCGGGCGAACCACGATCGGCGAAGGAAGCAAGATCGGCGACATGGTCCACGTCGGGCACAACTGCAAGATCGGCAAGAACGTGATGCTTCTACCACTCACCGCGATCTCGGGCTCGGTCAAGATCGGGGACGGCGTCATCTTCGCGGGCCGGTCCGGTGCAGCCGATAACCTCGAGATCGGAGCGGGAGCCAGGATCGGAGCCACGGCGGTCGTGTTCAAGGATGTGCCCGAGGGCGTCGAGCTCTGGGGATCTCCGGCGCGCGGCAAAGTCGAGGCGATGCGTATCGAATCGCTGCTGGGGAGATTGCCGGAGCTATTCCGGCGGGTAAAGGAGCTCTCCGATCGGGGAGATTGAGAGGAAGGGGCAAGTTCATGGCTACGCTCGACATCGCGCTGGGTGACACTCGCGAAGCGCCTGCTGAAGGTGGTTCATGAGCGGCGAGCCCCTGGTTGCCGTGATCATGGGGTCGCGCTCGGACTGGGACGTGATGGAGAACGCGTCCAGGACCCTGGATGAACTGGGCATCGCTCACGAAGTTCGCATTCTCTCGGCGCATCGCACGCCCGAGGCCTTGATCCAGTTCATGAACGAAGCCGAGTCGGCGGGAGTTCAGGTATTCATCGCCGCCGCCGGCGGCGCCGCGCATCTAGCCGGGGTCGTCGCGGGGCACACCACCAAACCCGTGCTGGGCGTGCCGATGGAATCGAAGCTGGACGGCCTCGATTCACTGCTTTCGACCGTCCAGATGCCGGCGGGCATTCCGGTCGGGACTCTCGCGATCGGCAAAGCGGGCGCGGTCAACGCGGCGATCCTGGCCGCGCAGATCCTGGGTCTGACGAACGATGAGATCGCCGCCGCCGTGGCCGGCAACCGCCGGGACCGCGCGCGAGCCGTGCTGGCGGAGGGCGATCCGAGAAGCGCCTAGGAGCCACTCGCTAGAGGCCCGGATCGGCCGCCATCGGCGCGACCTCGGGCGTTTCGATGCCGGGCTGGAGGATCTCGCGACCCTCGCCCGCTTTGGCCGCTGCAACCATGTCGCGCACGTCGGCCAGCAGCTGCTTGGCGTCGTAAACGATGCCGTCCTTGATCGTGTACTTGACTCCGCCGACCCGGACCGGTTTGTTGCTCTCGTCGACCTTGATCGCTCCGGTGCCGTAGAGCACCTTGAAGTTCTCGAGCGGGTTTTCCTCGACGACCATCAGGTCGGCGAGCTTCCCGGGCTCGACCGAGCCGATCTGGTCGGCCATGCCGATCGCCTCGGCACCGTTGAGGGTTGCCGATTTCAAGACTTCGAGTGGGTGGAAGCCGGCCTCCTGAAGCAGCTCCAGTTCGCGAATCAAACCGAAGCCGTAGATCTTGAAAACGTAGCCGGAGTCGGAACCGGTGGTGACCCGTCCGCCGGCGTTCTTGTAGTCGTTCAGGAAGTCCATCCATCTGCGGAAGTTGTTCTTCCATTCGATCTCGTCGCGGGTGGTCCAATAGAACCAGTACGAGCCGTGCGCCTCTCTGCTGGGCTGGAAGAAATCCCAGAGTGCCGGCAAGGTGTACTCGTCGTGCCACTCGTCGCGGCGGGCGCGCATGAGATCACGACTGGCCTCGTAGATCGTCATGGTCGGGTTGATCGTGAAGTCGAGCTCGACCAACTCGTCGATGACTTTGTTCCATCTTTCGCTGCCGCGCTCGGCCGCTTGCTTCCAGAGTCTCCCGGCTTCACCGAAGCGATGTTGCTCGTTGGCGTAGTTGTAGTCGAGCGGGTAGTCCTGAATCACACGGTCGGTGAACAGGGCCTCGGGCAGGCCGTACCAATGCTCCATGCTGGTCAGGCCCCAGCGCGCGGTGTTCAAGACGTTGACCTGGGTCACGTTGAGCTGGGCGTGGTGACATGCGGTGCGCAGGCCACGCTTCCCGGCTTCGTCGATCGCCGCCTCCATGATGTCCGGGCGGTAGCCGAAGAACTTGAGACCGTCGGCGCCCTTGGTGCCCATTTCACCGACCCAGGCTCGGGCTTCGGAAGGCTGCAAGAAGGGCTCTTCCCGTGCCTGCCCGAAGACGACGTAGGCTTCGATACGCGGCGCCGTGATCTCGTTGGTGGCACTTCTCTTCTTGTGCTCGAGAACGAAATCGATGCCGTTGCCGCTCGCGGGGTCGCGAATCGTGGTGATGCCGTGGGCCATCCAGAGTTTGAATACGTACTCTGCCGGCGTTCCCTGGTCCACGCCACCGATGTGGCCGTGCATGTCGATCAGGCCAGGCAGAACGTACATGCCTTCGACGTCGATCTCCCGGTCGCCGGCTTCGGCCTTGGGGCGTTTCTCGGGATCGATCGGAACTCCCGGGTAGCCGACGCCCTTGATGCTGGCGATACGGTTGCTCTCGATAACAATGTCGACCGGTCCAATCGGCGGAGCGCCGGTTCCGTTGATGAGGGTGCCGCCGCGCAGTATGAGTCGGGAGAACGGTCCTTCGCCTTCGGCTCGGGGAGGAGCGGCTTCGATGGACTTGGGCTCCTCGGCGTCCGCGCCCATCGCCGGCGGTGCGCACAGGAGAGCGGCCAGGCTGAGAGCGACGGCGATGGCGAACGGATGGCGTTTCATTGAGGTTCCTCCGTGAGTGCGCGTTGTTTTATCACGAGGGCGAGGCAATTCTCCGAGATCGTGCTGTGGTGACGATTTGGGCATCGGGGACACGATTCCTTCGTGTCCCCTCCCGACTGGTTTTCGGCGACCGAAACCCGGCTCTCCCCGTTGCGATCCGTTCCCGAGGCGCTCAGGCAGGCCGATCGGCGAAGCCGCCGTCCAGGGGCCGGCTCGAGCTGGTGCCGATCTCGCCCTTGCTGGCGCTCGAGCCTTTCGGCTTATGCGATCCGGCGGGCTCTTGGAGGAGTCGTCTCGGGCGATTCGCGCATCTCCTCGCTACCTTCGGTGAAGAGGAACCGCGGTGCCCAGTCCCCGCTGCGGTGCGGGCAAATCGCTGCTCCTCGCCTCGCCCTCCAGTCGCCACGCCGCAAGCGCATCGGAGGGCATCTCGGAGGCCACTTGTGATCTG
>JAAENP010000564.1 GCA_024224155.1 bacterium | reverse complement strand
TCGCAGACGCCTCCCGTACCGGTGAAGAAGATGTTGTTCGGCAAGGGACCGAGCACCGTCGAGCCATCGGTCTTGTCGAAGATCTCGAACACCAGGTTGTTCATCTGCGCGTAGTACTTGCGGCCGACGTCACCTTCGGTATCCGGCGGCACAATGCGGAAACCCAGCAACGCGGCGTTGTCGTCGTCATCGGTGCCCTGGAAGCTCAGCATCGGCGGCGGCGTTCCGAACAGACCGTCGATCGTCTGCCGAACGGGATCGGTCAAGGGAACGAGGGGCGCAAGCCCACGCCGCGAGCGGGCGATATTGGGCATCTCGAAGATCTGATTGGGCACCTCGCGGCCCTCAGTCGCCGCCAGGCTCGGGGGCGAGCTGGCGAGGGCCGCCGCCAAATCCTTCAGCTTTGCCGAAGTGCCCAGGAACTCACCCTCGATCACCGTCGGGCCGATGATCTCAGCCATGGCTCCCTGGGACAGGAGCACAAACAGTCCGAGCCACAAGATTGATCTTTTCGTCGACTTCATTTCACTGTCTCCTCCTTGGATCTTGGTTGGCATCTAACCACCGTCAGGCCCTCTCGGATCGCGAGGCTCGGGCCACAGGACTCATCCCATCTCGAGTCATACCGGCAGCGAGGCTTCGTTCCATCCGTGCGCCTTTAGGTACTTGAACAAACTTTCTAACAGGTGCGGAACCGGTAGTCAAATCGAAAGAAACGACTATGCCGACCCCCATCGAAAGGGTGCCGTAGCGGCCAAGAAAGGACCAGGCGTCGGGCCTGACCCGGCGCCGGCGACGGCCGTTTGGGTGCCAGATCTCGGCGTCGCCTGGCGCGCATCGGGCGAGCTTCTCGAGGGTTCCTCGTCATTTGCTTCGCCGACCAGGCACCGAGTACGCTCGATCGACGAACGGCCCCTTTGCTCCCCCACCTGACGTTGAAACGGATTCTCGAATTGGACCAGCGCCTCGACGACTGGGGCGATCAGCCGCTTTGGCGCCATCTGGCAGCGCTCGCCTTGATCGTTCTGGTCGCGGTGGTTCGGTGGCATCACTGCGTTCTGGCGAGTGAGCCGCTGATTGACGAGGCCACCTATCTGGCCGCTTTTCGAGCTATGGAGCGGGGCCAATCGTCCTACGAGGTCGTCAGTTTTCACTACACGCCGCTGTTCGCCTGGGCCGGCGGGAAACTGCTCGCTCGAGTTGGAGAGCTCGGCATGCTGGCGATCATCCGTTGCGCCTCACTCGTGGGCCTGGCCCTCGCCGTCTGGTGCTCTTCGGCCTGGCTTTCGGTCTCCTGGCCGAGACGGATCGGCGTGGCGCTCGGATTCGTGGCGCTGGCGCCATCGGTGAGCGCCGGTCTTTGCACCGGCAACATCTCCTTCGCGGTGATCGGCCTGATCCTGCTGGCCCTGATCCACTGGCAGCGGCGTTCGATCTTCACCGGGGCACTTCCCTCGGGTGTGGCTCTCGGAGCCACGGTGGCGGCCAAACCGCTAGCCCCGCTGGCGCTGGTCGCGCTGTTCTGCCACCGTCCCGCCGAGCCCGACTCACCCGGCGCCGGCGGCTTGCGCGACAGCCGGCACCTGCTCGCCGGGCTCGTCGGCGGCCTCACCGCGGCGGCGCTGCTCCTGCCCATGGTCTCTCGCCTGGCCGGGATGTCCGAGCAGCCGATCCACAGGCTCTCCTACGCGCGCTCGTTCTCGCTCCAGCGAATCCTTTCACTGGCAGGCGTCGAAGTCGGAGCGCTGGCGATTGTTATCACGGGTGCGCTGATCCTCGCGGTCTTGCTCCGCTTTCTGACCCTCGACCGATCCCAGCTCCTGGCGGTGGCCGTGACGGCTTCGGTTCTGACCACCCCGATCATCTGGAACCACACACTGGTCTTGACGCTGCCGGTCCAGGTGATGGCCCTGGTGGTGGCCCTCCAGCGGCGGCGGTCCGCTCCGGCCGGGGTATCGGGCAGGCGCCCGTACGAGCTCGCTCTCGTCGTCCTCGGAGCGCTCGCGATCCAGTTCTCCGAGGGCTTTGGCGCGGTCGATGAGCTGTCGCGCGCGGCCCAGTTGACGTTCCTCTCGGTTCCCTACTTCGCGCCGGCGCTCCTTGCCGCCTACGTGTTGGTTGCGACCGGGTTGATCAGGGGCCGGCAGAAGCCGGCAGAAGCCGGCAGAGGCCGGTCAAAGCCGCTCGAAGCCGGTCAGGCCCGGCGAAAGCGGTAGACAATAGCTCCCACTAGCAGAGCCAGGCCAGCCGAGATCAGATGCTTCGGCTCGGCGCTGGCGGCAAGCGCCAGCGTGACCAGGCCCGCCGCCACTGGCACCAGCGGCCCGCCCGGGAGCTTCCAGGTGGTGGCCGCGCCCCGCGAGCCGAGCTTGCGACGCAGCACGGGGACGGCGGCGATGGTGCCGAAGTAGGTCGCCAGTCTCGCCACCACCGAAAGCGTAGCCAGGCCGACGAAGGTGCCGGTGAGGGCGAGCGGCAGAGCGATCGCGACCTGGAGCACGATAGCGGCGTCCGGGGTCCGGAAACGGGCATGGAGACGGCCGAAGAGCGCCGGGCCGTAGCCATCGCGCGCCAGGGCGTACAGGTACCGGGGACCAATCAGAATCGTGTTGCTCTGGGTACCCAGAATCGAAAGCGTAGCGCCCACGGTCAGGAGCAGGCCGGCCGCGGGACCGGCCACGTGCCGGGCCGCGTCGGCGAGCGGGGTCTCGGACGAGGCAACGTTGCCGAGCATGGCGAGCGCGATCCACTGGACGGCAAAGTAGAGCGCCGTGATCAGCACGATGTGCAGCAAGAGCGCGTAGGGCAGATCCCGGCGAGGATTCTTGTATTCGCCGGCGGGAGCGGTGGTGTTCTCGAAACCGGCGTAGGCGTAGAGCAACAGGAGGGCGGCGGCGCCCAGGTCGCCGGTCCCGGCCGGCTGGGAAGCGACCCGACCGGCACTCGCGAACCAGAAGCCCAGCCCCACGAACACCCCCAGGGGCACCAGTTTGCTGGCCACCAGTACGATGGCCGTGCGCACACCGCTCTTGACGCCGATGACGTTGAGCCACATCAGAACCAGCGTCGGCACGACCACGGCGACGACCCTCCCCCACCCCCCGGCGGCACCGGGCCAGAGATACGCCAGCGCCTGGGCGAAGCCGGCCGCGAGCGATCCGACCGAGGCCACGCGCGTCAGCCAGGTCATCCAGCCCACCTCGAAACCGATGAAGTCGCCGAAGGCTTCGCGCGCGTAGAGGTAGGCACCGCCGGGCTGGTCGAAGTAGCTCGACGCCTCGGCGAAGCACAACACCACCAGAAAGACCGCGCCTCCCGCGGCCAGAACCGCCCAGACGCTCCGCGGCCCCAGAAGCGCCGCGGCCGCAGCGGGCAGCAAGTAGATGCCCGAGCCGATGACGTCGTTCAGGGCCAGCGCCACGATCTGCCAGCGCGACACGACACGCTTGAGACCGTCGCTCGGATCGACCTCATTCATCGGCGGAGTATTTCAGACGGTCAGACGGTCAGACGGTCGGACGGTCAGCAGGGTCGACACGGCCGAATTCGAGTCACGTTCACGGAAGATTCCAGCTCCACGGTCGATGCTAGAGTTGAACATGATTGTGGCGATCTCGATGATCAAAGCCCTCCGCATCGGCACGATTCTGGGTCTTCTGGGCCTTGGCCTGGTTCCTGACGCAAGTGCCGCCGAGCTCCCCTTCTGCCTGGTCAACCCGGGGGTGCCGGACCTCGAAGGATTCACCCACCGGGTGCAGATCCGGCTCGGCGGCAGCTTCTGGTATCTGCTCGGTCCGGAGTTGCAGCTGCCCACCACCCCGGACCAGGCCGGGCAGCCCCAGGATCTTCCGGGCCATTGCTGGAAGGTGGGTCTTCCGATTGGCGGCAAGCCGCGCCTGATCGGCAAGCACTTCAATACCGGCCCCCTGGGAGCGGGCGCGCCGCCGCGCTTCTGGTCCTCGAACGCCGGCAGTCATCAGCAGCTCTTCTGGGTCGATCTGGTCATCTCCCGGTGGAGTCCCCGAATCGCACTGGAAAAAGCCGCGGACGGTTACGTTCACTACCACGAGCTGATCAAGGTCGGAGAGGGTTGTCTCCACCCACGGCTTGTGGCCTGGTTCCGGCACAGCGCGATAGAGAAGTTCTCCTTTGACGGCGGTCCGCCGCCGGTGCTGCCGGACGGAACCCTCTTCCGGCCGCGCAATGTGCCTCACGACGTTCAACCCGGTATCGACCACAACTTTCCCCCCAACTACGACATTCCCTACAAGCCGGAGAGCCAGCGCGAGGGCCGAGATCCCTTCTTCCTGCCGGTGTGCGGGTCCGGGGACTAGCTGACCGTCGGCGCCCCGGTGACTCGGCCCGGTCGGACTCCGTTCATAGCAGCCTGACGAGACGAGTGAGCATCCACGGCCATCATCACGCCGGCAGCGCGAGCTCGATGTTCGCCCACCGGGGCCGGCTGGCATGGGCGCTGGCTCTGACCGTGGCCTACATGGTCGCCGAAGTGATCGGCGGTCTCTGGACCGGCTCGCTGGCGCTGCTCGCCGATGCGGCCCACATGCTTTCCGATGCCGCCGCCCTGGCGCTGAGCCTCTTCGCGGTACGGATCGCGCAGAGGCCGGCCACGGCCGATCGCACTTTCGGCTTCTATCGCACCGAGATCCTGGCGGCACTCGTCAACGGCGCGACGCTGCTCGCGATCTCGGTGTTCGTCTTCATGGAAGCCTGGGAGCGCTGGCAGCAGCCCCTCGAGGTCAAGGGCCTCGAGATGATGGCAATCGCCGGCGGCGGGCTGCTGGTCAACCTCGTCAGCCTGAGGATCCTCGCGGCGGGGCGGGCCGACAGCCTCAATCTGCGTGGCGCCTGGCTGCATGTGCTGACCGACGCCCTGGGCAGCGTCCAGGCACTCGTCGCGGGGCTCTTGATTTGGCTCTACGCCTGGCATTGGGTGGACCCACTGGTCTCCGTCCTGATCGGGCTGCTGGTGGTCTATTCGGCTTGGTCGCTTCTGAAGGAGGCCGTCGCGGTCCTGATGGAGGGAACCCCGGCGCACATCGATGTTGCCGAGGTCCGCGCAGCCATCGCGCGACTCCCCGGCGTCGTGTCCGTTCATGACCTCCATGTTTGGACCATCACCAGCGGCCTCGAATCGCTGTCGGCGCACGTCGTTTGCCAGGGGCGCCCGCGGACCGAGGTGCTGACAGAAATCCGGGAAATGCTGACCCAGCGCTTCGGAATCGCGCACCAGACGATTCAACTCGAGCCCGAGGGCTTCGAGGAGCACCGGCCTCTCAACTGTCATTGAAGCAGGCGGATCGAAAGATCGGTAGACTGCGGCCCATGGCAACCAAGGTCAAGGGCGCCGCGATTCTCGCCCGGCGCACCTTCGTCAGCGAGCACTACGGCGAGGGGGCCTGGACGAAGATCCTCGACGCGCTACCGGAAGAGGACCGCGAGACCCTGGAAGGCTCCATCCTGGCTTCGACCTGGCATCCGTTCGAGCTCAATGACCGGCTCGACAGCGCCATCGTCGCGGTACTCGGCGAGGGCAGCCGTGAGATCTTCGAGCAGATCGGCCGGGCCTCGGCCCGGCAGAATCTGGCCGGGCCCCATCGAGCTTTCGCTGCCCGCCGCGATCCCGCCTGGTTTCTCTCTGCGACCGACCGCATCTACGGCTTCTACTACGACACCGGCTACCGAACCTACGAGAGCACCGGTCCGACTTCCGGGTTCATCACCACCCACGACGCCGAAACATTCTCGGAGACCGACTGCCTGACCGTGATCGGCTGGTACAAAGAAGCGCTCGAGATGTGCGGCGCGAGCGAGGTCGAGATGACCGAAGAGGCCTGCCGGGCACGCGGCAGCTCGCACTGCCGCTATCGAATCAGCTGGACTGTCTAGCGGATCAGGCGAAGCCACCGAAAACGAAGATCAGCTGTCCGAGCCCGGCGAGGAAGCCGAGCACCGCGCCGGTGAGGATGAGCTTCATCTCGTCCTCTTGAAAGCAGGGTCGCAGTAGATCCTGGAACTCGCGCGGCGGCAGGTCTTCCATGCGCTCGCGCAGCAACTCTTCCGCTCTCGCGGCTCGATCCCGATTGAACGGCCAATGGTCGAAGGGGTCCGTCGAGACCGCCACCGCCTTCTCACCCACCGACTCTCGAATCTCCCCGAGCGTCTCTTCTCTCACGATGATCTGAGCCGCCGGAGCGTAGGTCTGCATGACGCGATCCGCGACCGGCTGGATATGTTTCTTGATCAGGGCCTTGGCCCTCTCCGCGCGCGCGCCATAGAGCATCGCGTACATGATGTGCTGCAGGGTGATGATCTCGGTCGTCACCAATCTGCACCACACGGCCGCGACCTCGCGCTGGCGGCGCAGGAACAGACCCTGAATCGTCCACGGACCGACTCGCTTCGCATTCAGCGGCCGGAAGATCATGTTGATGGCAAGCCAGTTGGTGGCGTAGCCCACGAAAATACCGAACGCCGGCAGCACCCACCAGGACTTGTGGAAGATCCAGACGGTGAGCTGAATGAGTCCGAACAGGAAGCCGAAATAGAGGCCCGAGCGCACGATGAACTTGAACTCTTCGGATCCGGCATCCAGGAACAGCCGATTCAGCAGGTCCTTGTCGTTCTCGAGCCGAGTCACGAGCATGTGTTTGAAGTCGATCAAGTCCTCGATCTCGTCCGAGGCCTCCGCCATCAACCCGTTGATCAGCTTCGGCATCTCCGCTCGCACCCGCTCGTAGACGCCTTCCTTGACGGCCTGAGGCAGCAACCGCCAGACCGCCGGGTGCTCGTAGAACAAGATCTCGTCGGTATAGCCCTCGAGACGACGATCCATGATCTTGGAGATGTGATCGGCGATCAGATCCGGCTCCATCGAATGGAACAGCTCCTCGAGCGTGCCGAGACGAAACATCGTCTTGTCGACGAAGATCGAAGCCATCTTGGTGGCCTTTGACGGAATGATCCCCTGCCAGCCCAGGAAGGGGCGCAGGCCGACGAACTCGAGCGGCTTGAAAGTGAGCTTGATCGCCACCCAGTTCGTGACCCAGCCGATAAGGCCGGCAACGAACGGAATGCTCAGGTGCTTCCAGAACTCTGGGTTGTAGATCGTCTGTTCGAGCACCGATCCGGCCAGCTACCGGCCACGCCGGATGGGAAGGAGGATACCGGCGATCAGGAGCGCCACCCACAACGGCCAGGGACCGCCGCTTCCGGCGAGAATCGCTCCCGCAACCAGACAGAAGCCTCCCAGGAGGGTGGCCCGCATGCCGGCGAACGGATTCTCGGTCGGTCTCTTGGTGGCTTGCTCCATTAACCGCAGTCCTTCGGTCACCAGGCGCGGCGTCTTGGCCAGCGTATCCACGAGCTCCGGCAGCGCGGTCAGACTCTCCTGAGTCAGCCGGAGCGGGCCGAAGCGCTCGAGCAGAATCCGGTTCATGTGCTTGCGCGAGACCTTGGTGACGTCGAAGTCGGGCATCAGGAGCCGACCGACCGCCTCGAAGGTCACGATCGCTTTGACCATCAGCACCATCTCGACCGGGAAGTACATCTGGTGCTTGGCGCCTTTTGCAACCGACTGCATGATCAGCTCCGCCAGCGAGAACTGACTGAAGCGGGAGCGGTGGGACCAATGGCGGCAGACGTCTTCGACATCGCGCCTGAATCCCACCGGATCCGACTTGGTGCCGGTCGTGGCGATCAGCGACAGGTAGTTGGCCGCATTCTCGTGCTCTCCGGCGATCAAGCTGTAGTAGTAGTACAGCAGGGTGTGCTTGAGGTCGGAATCGAAGCGACCGACCATGCCGAGATCGATAAAGCCGCACTTCGGCCCCGGGAGAATGACCAGGTTCGCGGGATGGAGATCGGCATGGAAGAAACCGTCCCGGTAGAGCATCGAGATAATCGCCTCGGCGCCCAGATCGACCAGGCGTATCCGATCCTCTTCCCTCAGCTCGTCGATCTTCGGGTCGGTCGGCTGGATGCCATCGAGATACTCCATGCACAGGAGGTTCTCGTTCGAGTACTCCCGGTAGATCCTCGGGAAAACGATATCGGGCTGGTTCGCGAAACTGGATGCAAACGTCTCGGCGCTGTCGGCCTCACGCGAAAGATCGACCTCGCGCAGGGTGTATTCGCAGAACTCCGAGATCACCCGGCGCGGCTGGAAGCTCGGCATCAAGATCTGGAGAATGGCACCGAGCGTTTTGAGGAGTATGGTGTCGCGCTTGAGCGTCTTGCGGATTCCGGGCTTGACCACCTTGAGAACCACCTGCTCGCCCGAGTTGAGGGTCGCGAGGTGAATCTGCCCGATCGACGCGGAGCCCAGAGGCCGGGTGCGAATATGCGCGAAGACCTCATCGACCGGCCGTCCGAGATGTTTCGAGACCAGCTCGAAGAACATCGGATAGGGCACCGCCGGGAGCTTGTCGAGTAGGTTCTTGAGCTCGTTGGTTACCTTCGGCGGCAACAAATCCTCGCGGGCGCTCAGGATCTGTCCTAGCTTGATGTAGGTCGGGCCGAGCCTCTCCAACCGGCGCCTGAGTTGGACCTCGACCGGCTCACGCTTGAGCTTCCGGTTCACCGGCAGTGCCACCACCGCCAAGATCGGCCGCAGCAGGAGGTAGCGGATCCTCCTGCGCTCGCGCTTGGGCAGCTCTCGCACCCGAGCCACCAGCGCGCCGAGGCCCAGGCCCCAGGCGTGACGGCTGGTGGTCAAGAAGCGGCGAATCAGGCCGTGACCACCGGTGTCGACATGGCGGCCGAAGTCGCGCTCGACTCCGGGCTTGGCCGGGTCTGGCGCCGGAATCTCTTTATTCTTCGACACTTCGAGCATTCGCGAGCTCCCGGAGAAGTGTACCGCGCCGTGACTCAGAAGCGCGCTTTTCGGGACCCGTGTCAGATCAGCCGGCGGATCGGTGCCCGAAACGCCCCATCCACGTCTGAAGGACATCCAGCGGACACCCATCGCGACGGTGGAGTAGCCAGATCTGGAGAGAGCGAAGGATCTGGTCGCAGGAGCACCCCCAGGTATCCTGCGTGGTGAACCGGTACCGACGTCGTGTCCGCCTCGTGTCGAAGACAAAATCCTCGTCGGTCAGTGCGAAATGACGCCTGCGTAGGGCCATTGTCGGCACAGCTTCCGGAATCACTGTGGCGGGGCACCTGTCGTCGCGGTCGGCCACGCCATCGCCGTCGAGGTCGTAGACAGGGGCAACCTCGAACACGGCTCCCGCGAAGGGCTGTGGATCGACATGCGCCCGCGCCCAGTCCACCAACCGGTCCACCGCGAGGGCATTGCCTTCAATGTTCCAGTGGGTGTTCCGAAGACGGTAGAGCTTCTGGCTCTGGCCCACGCGCCGGAATGAGGGCAGCAGATCGAGACACGCCATCCCGCTCTCTTCGCAGAATGAGGTCAACAACTCCTGTGGCAGGTCCAGGTCGTAGTCGGAAAGTGGAGTTGAGCGACGCTGCGCCCCCGCAAGCGCGACCTCGGGATCGACTTGAAACTCGCTGGGGATGATCATCAGTAGAAAATCGGCACCGGTCCTCGTTACGTTCTCTCGAATCCCCAAAAGGACCCGGCTGACCCGCTCGAATTCGAGCTCGAACTGCTCTCTGTTCAAGATGTGAAGAAGGTTCATCTTCCGCGCTGTGATTCCCAGAAAGATCCCAACTGGCATGGAGGGATTGTTGCTGTCATAGTGAAACTGGTAACCGAAAGTCTCTACGCCGCCATCACCTACCTCCGAAGCCGCAGCGTCTGCTTGCTCCAGATTGCCGAGACTCGCCGCCAATGTCGTCTCGGCCCTTTTGAAGCGGTAGAGGTTCCTGACGACGCGCACCAAGTAGCTGACGCCTGCTACGGCTTCCAAGGGTGTGTCGGCCGTGAGCGGAGCTCGGCCATCCAGAAAATCGTTGCCGACGTAGAAGGCAAGAACGACCAGATCAGGACTGAGGCGACTTCCCTCCAGCTGCCAGACCCGCAGCTCGAACAGGGGCCCAATATCGGGATAGCCGAGGTTGATCACTTCCGCCGGGATTCGTAGCTCCCGGCGAAAGCGTTCACCGAGCAAGGACGTCCAGTGATCCGCGAAGGGCACCCGACCACTGGCGAACGTAAAGGAATCGCCCAAGGTCACGACCCGGTAACTATCCGGTGCTTTCTCGACCGGGTACGGTCGGGTCCGGAAGCCCATCGAGTTCGTCACGAAACCGGCCTCGACCGCCAAAGGCTTGAATCCTCTCCGAGTCTTGGTCAGGAGCCCCTCGAGTGTAGCGACTCTCTCGTACCCACCAGCCGGTACCTGGTCGAAGGAAAGCTGGCGAATAGGCTCGTGAACGCGTGAGAGACCGCGGACGGCAAGCTCGGCGAGAAGCAGCGTCACGGCAATTTGCAGGCCGGCGAAGAAGGCCAATCTGAGGAACTTCCTGAGCCTTCCAGTCGGAAACACAATCGACCCGCTGTGCGCCAGGGGCAGAGAGCGGCGCCTTGCAGCAAGCATACACCGCGTTCGGCTCGCCGGTTCGATGCCGAGAAGGCCGAGTCCCACGACCCCGACGGGTGTCGCCGGGCGCGCTCTTTGCACGATATTCTAAGGACTCTGGACCCTTGAACCTCTAAGTGAGCGAGATCCTCAAATGAAAAAGACGAGCTATTCAACGTACCTGCTGCCGGTGACGTGGGCGGTGCTGCTCGCGGCGCTGACCGTCGGAATTCTCCCGGCCCAGAACTACGGCCGGCTGGTCCTGGTCGTCAAGGACGACCAGGGGAAGCCCGTTTCAGGCGTCACCGTGAGCGCTACCTGTGACGAATTGCCGAAGTTCACTCTCCAGAAGATCACCGACAAGAAGGGCAAGGCAACCTTGGCGTTCGGCGACGCCACCAAGACCTACAACATCAAGGTCGAGTACGAGGGTTTTCCGCCCATCGAAATGCCGTTCAAGCCGGAGATCAGAAAGAGCAAGACCCAGGAGGTCAAACTTTCCGCGGCGACCAACGCCGACGCGGCCGCTCAGGGCCCGGTCATCTACACGCCCGCCGAGCGCATCTTCAACGAAGGTGTGGAAGCGGCGCGGGGCGGCGACTACGAAACCGCCCGCGCCAGGTTTCTCGCGGCACTCGATAAGAACCCTGACCTCGCGCTGGCTCACTCCGCCCTGGGCGGTCTCCATACCGAGCTTGGCGAGTACGACTCGGCAATCGCCTCCGCCGAGCGGCTGCTCGAGCTCGAGCCGGGCAATCCCCGCGGCTATCGCATCCTCTACGATGCCTACACCGCCCTCGGCAAGGAAGACCTGGCGAAAAAGGCTCTGGCCAACATGGCTTCGGCCGACGACAGCGGGGACGCCGCAATCCTGCTCTACAACGAAGGGGTCGCCGCCCTCGA
>JAAENP010000563.1 GCA_024224155.1 bacterium | reverse complement strand
GTCAAGACGCTACGCCGCAAGCTCGCTCAGCTGGCCAGCTATGGCCGGGCTGCTGAATTCGGGCACGCTCTGGCCCAATGCCGAGTCGCCAACCGGGGACACGCCATGGGATTTCTCTACGTCGATGGGCATGTGCGCGCCTACCACGGCAAGCGCAGCATCCCGAAGACCCGCGTCACCCGCCTGCATATCGCGATGCCCGCAACGACCGACTATTGGGTCAACGACGTCGAAGGTGAGCCGCTGTTCGTCGTCACCACCGAAGCCAACAAAGGCCTTGTCAAGATGCTGCCGGAGGTGCTCAAGGAGGTGCGCTCCCTGGTCGGAGACCGCCGTCTGACCGTGGTCTTCGATCGCGGCGGTTGGAGTCCGAAGCTGTTCAAGAAGCTCATCGGTGAGGGCTTCGACATCCTCACCTACCGCAAGGGGCGTTCTCGCCGCGTGACCAAGAGCCGCTTCTCCCCACACCAGGCGACCCTCGATGGGCGCAAGGTTCGCTACCTTCTCGCCGACCAGAATGTGCTGCTGCTCAAGCGCAAGCTGCGGCTGCGACAAGTCACGCGCCTGAGCCCCAACGGCCACCAGACACCGATCCTCACCTCGCGATGGGACCTGCCAGCCATCGAAGTGGCCTACCGGATGTTCGAACGATGGCGTCAGGAGAACTTCTTCAAGTACCTGCGCGAGGAGTACGCCTTGGACGTGCTGGTGGACTACGGTGTCGAGCCTGCCGAGCCCGCGCGCAGCGTCCCCAACCCCAAGCGCAAGGCGCTGGACGCAGAGCTACAGCGAGCGCGGACCCAACTCGCCCAACTCGAAGCCGAGTACGGGCTCGAAGCCTTGGACAACCCGGAGAGCCGGCGCCGCACCATGCGCGGCTTCAAGATCGCCAATTCCATGCTCGCGCAACGCATACGCGACGCCATGAAGCGCGTGGCGATGCTGGAGAAGAAGCGCGCCCG
>JAAENP010000562.1 GCA_024224155.1 bacterium | reverse complement strand
CGGCCGCCCGGCCCAACCGCAACTTGCCGGCCAGGTCCGCCAACTGGACGTTGACGCTGAAACGGGTCACGTCGCGGTCGAAGCGGTCGAGGTTGGAGTCGTAGTCGGCATAGATGACCTGGACCACGACGTTGAACCGCTCCTGCAGCTTGAGGCGATAATCCAGCCCGTATGACGTGACGTCGTCGATTCGTTCGCGCAGGCCGGTGGCGACCGACTCGAACTCGTCTTCGCCGACTTCGGCGAACAGGCCCAAGACCGACTTGGAGAAGTCGAAATCGAACCGCGCCCCCTGGCGTTCCTCGACGGAGAAGGCATTCTGGGCGCTGACGGAAAACTGCTGCCGGCGCCGCGCGTAGGTCAGCAGCGTCGTCTTCTGCGACACCTCCCACAGAGTTTCCAGGCTGCCGGTGGTCTCGTCGTACGAGCCGAAGTCAGAGCCCGGGTCGGCCTCGAAATCGCGAAGCTCCGCCCCCAGCCAGAAGCTGAAACGGGAGCCGATGAATCCGACGTCGAGCAGCTCGGAGGTTCCCGAATGGGAGAGATCGCGGGCCTCTTCGGTGAATTCGACCGAGAGGTCCTCGAAACCCAGGCCGATCGTCCATCCCCGGGGCGACAGATACCTGAGACCGGCCCTCACGCGCTCCTCTTGCCGATCGAGCAGACCGAGCACCGCGTTTTCCTCTTCCTCGTTGGTGAAGTCGAGGCGCTCGGCGATGGCGACTAGTTGCAGGTGGCGCGCGACGTCCACCTCGACGTTGAGCTTTGACGTGTCGGTGCTCGAGCTGGTCAGCTCCTGGATCTCGGACGAGAAGAAACTCTGTTGGTCGGCCCGGCGATGCGAAGCTTCGATGGCCATTCGGTTGAAATACGCGAACAGTCCCAGACCATAGCGGCCGTTGAGCCGGCGCTTGGACTCGTCATCCTGCCACCACGTGTACTCCGGCAGGGCTTGCGCCGCCCAGATCAGCTTGCCGGTCGGCAGATAGGCCTGCAAACCGGCGCCGGCGGTCAAGGTGAAATCTTCTCGGGTCTCCCCGTCGGTCTCCTGGGAGGTGACCAACGAGGCGTCGCGCAGGCCGCTCCAGGGCGTCACCCGGATCCGTCCCACGGTCCAGCGGGCGTCTTCGATATTGTCTTCGAAGAGCTCCTTGTCCACGATGGCGGAGGTCTCGACCACATTCCCCGGAGAGATATACTGCGCGCCGAGCGGCACGCCAAGCGCCGGAAGAAGAGCTGGCGAGAGGATCAGCGCAAACTCGAGAAGGACCTGCTGCCTGTTTGGAAGAACCGCAAGGCAAAGGACATCACCCGGCGCGAAGTGATTCGCCTCGTCGAGGGCATCGTCGAGCGAGGCTCGCCGGTCAGCGCCAACCGGACACTCGCACTGATCTCCAAGATCTTTAACTTCGGCATTGACATGGAGATCGTGGAGATCAACCCAGCTCGGCGGGTGAGGCCACCGGCCAAGGAGAGAAGCCGT
>JAAENP010000561.1 GCA_024224155.1 bacterium | reverse complement strand
TCGGGCAACGAGTTCGAGCACTTCGCCTTCATGAACCGCGCGCTGGGACCCTACTGGTGGGCCTACTGGACGATGGTCTCGTGCAACGTCCTGGTGCCGCAGTTCTTCTGGTTCCGCAAGATCCGCGAGAACCTGATGGTGGTCTGGATCCTGTCGATCTTCATCAACATCGGGATGTGGTTCGAGCGCTTCGTGATCATCGTCACCTCGCTCCACCGTGACTTCCTGCCTTCGAGCTGGAGCTACTACGTACCGACCAAGATCGAGATCGCCACCTTGCTCGGCAGCTTCGGCCTGTTCTTCACGCTCTTCCTGCTCTTCTGCCGCTTCCTGCCGGTGATCGCGATGGGAGAGATCAAGGGCGTGCTCGGATATGGCCGGGCGAAGGGAGTGACATCGTGAATCGAAGACTGCACGCCGTCTTCCAGGAGGAAGAGGAGATCCTCGCTGCCACGCAGTCCTGCCGCGAACGGGGATACAAGATAATCGACGTCTACTCGCCCTATCCGGTGCACGGCCTCGAGCGGGCGATGGGGCTCAAGCCCTCGCGCATTCCCTTCGCCTGCCTGGCCTTCGCCATGGCCGGTGCGGCGTTGATGTTCTGGTTTCAGGTCTGGGCCTCGGCGGTCGACTGGCCGGCGAACATCGGCGGCAAGCCGCTCAATTCGGCCCCGGCCTTCGTCCCCGTGACCTTCGAGACCGCCGTCCTGCTCGGCGGCCTCGGCACGATCTTCGTGCTGTTCGCCAGGTCGCGTCTGTTTCCGCTGAGGCGTCCCATGATCAGCGACGCGCGGCTGACCGACGACCACTTCCT
>JAAENP010000560.1 GCA_024224155.1 bacterium | reverse complement strand
GGCAGATGGTCCTCGACTTGATCGATGCGGCGGTGTGCGCCGGTGCGCGGCTCGAGCTCGCTTGCGAGACGATCGGCCTGTCGGCGAGGACGATCCAACGCTGGCGCGAGCAAGGCGGCGGCTGCGATCGCCGTCACGGCCCGCACAGCGAGCCGGCCAACAAGCTCTCGGCGGCCGAGCGCCAGGAGGTGCTGGAGATCGTCAACTCGCCTCAGTACTGCGACCTGTCGCCGAACCAGATCGTCCCGCGGCTAGCCGATGCAGGCATCTATGTGGCGTCGGAAGCGACGATGTACCGCCTCCTGCGGGAGGTAGAGCTGCTGGCCCACCACCAACGCTCGCGACCGGCCGTGAGGTGGCGCCCCCGAGAGCATGTCGCCACGGGTCCGTGCCAGGTGTTCTCCTGGGACATCACCTACTTGCGATCTCCGGTGCGCGGTAGCTTCTTCTACCTCTACCTGATTCTGGATGTCTGGAGTCGCAAGATCATGGGCGCGAAGGTCTACGGCGAGGAGTCGATGGATCTGGCGTCGGAGCTCTTCGAGCAGACCTGCCGTCGTCACGACCTGGATCCGGAGGGTGTCGTGTTGCACTCCGACAATGGCGGTCCGATGAAGGGCTCGACGATGCTGGCTACGCTCCAGCGCCTGGGCGTCGTCGCTTCCTTCAGCCGGCCGCGAGTCAGTGACGACAACCCCTACTCCGAGGCGCTGTTCCGGACTTTGAAGTACCGACCAGGCTACCCCTGCCGCCCCTTCGCTTCCCTCGAAGAGGCGAGGCTCTGGGTCGAGGGCTTCGTGCGCTGGTACAACACCGAGCACCTTCACAGCGCGATCCGCTTCGTGACTCCTGACGATCGGCACTATGGTCGCGAGCAGGAGATCCTCAGCCAGCGCCATCGCGTCTACGAGCGAGCTCGGCGGCGAAATCCTCGTCGGTGGTCCGGAGCGACTCGCAACTGGCAACCCATCAAGACGGTCTATCTCAATCCTGAGAAGAAGTCCTCCGCCAAGGATCTCCTCGCTGCTGCTTAGACCGCCACGCGACCCGGCAGGCCAATGAAAACTACGTCATCCTCACCCAGAGCTCTGAGCCCGCCGCTCAACGAAGTGCACCCGTCTGGATGGGTCGCTGCTGGTGGCAAGGCCGACCAGCTCTTCTCTCGCAAATCGGCCAGCAGTGAACATGGTAGCTCGCTCGATATCGGGCGCCATTCCCATGGCTTGGTTGGCTTGGTTGGCTTGGTTGGCTTGGTTGGGAGGGATGAGAGGAGGGATTGCTTCCGAGCAGGATTTCTCCCCCGGTTGGGTCGGCTACCGGCGCAAATAGCACCGCTGAGGCGACAACTACCTTGACATCTACCGATAGCCCATTCCGCGTCGTCAGTCAGGTCAGTATGTGGATGTAAGCGTTCCGTCTCCTTTACGATACGAAACGCCTGAAACTCGTCCCATTGGTTGCCGAGGTGAATGCTCCGCAGATCCAGCATGGCTTGTGCGCCTTGGAGCACCCATTGCATCCCAGCTCTCTCCAAGCGGTCCTTGACCAGATGCCGACAGGCGCCCTCAATCACGCCCGTAGCGATAGGGTAGCCCGCGCGGAGGTATTCGTGGTACTGCATGCGGTGGCGGTTGTTTTCAAAGTACTGACAGATTTTTATCAGTTGTTTGTTCTTGCGGCCTCTCAGTCCGCTGAGAGTGCCCATGCGTCGCAAGCCGGTGACCACCGAACGGATCTCTCCACGGAGGATCCGAGAGACGCGTTGGCGGACGAATTGGGCGACCGCGGCGCTGCCCTTGGGATGGAAGAGATAGGCTGCGCGCCACAGGCGCGGCGTGACATGGAGCAGATCGAGAATCTGGATAGCGTGGACAGGGAGATAGATTTGCGCCGCCTCCCAGAGCGTGGTCTGACCGTCCATCAGCAGCACCAACGGCCTCTGCTCGAGGGAATTGCGCTCAGCGATTTCCAGGCCCATCCAACCAAAGATCTCTTCCATGGCAGGTTGAGTTGTCCCCTCCTGGTCGCGCGCGAGGCTCGCTCGAACCCGCTTATGTTGAGGGTGAGGCCGATCTCGCGCGGCCGACGCGCCGGGCCGGCGAAACAGCGAGTCCACCACGTCCTCCGGAGTCCGCTCGAAACGGTCCACGGTGTAGGTGGCGCCGACCAGCGCCATCTTCTTAGCTCCCGGTTTCGGACCTTTCGGCGACTGGTGATCCTCAATCGGCGGCGACACGCTCGCGCCACGGCGAATCGGAACCCCTTTGCCATCGGCACTGACCACCATCAACTCACCCTCCTCCGAGGCCGCGGGGGTCTCCAGCGAGTCCCAATAGTCGACCACCGGCTGCGCCATCTTCCGGTTCATCCGCTCTAGACTGTCGACCGACTGCGAAAACCCCAGAATCCTCTGCAGGGTGGCGCTGACCTCGG
>JAAENP010000559.1 GCA_024224155.1 bacterium | reverse complement strand
CTTCGCGAAGGACACGCTGTCACCCTCTACGACGCTCACCAGCAGGCCGGGGGCATGCTCCGCTATGGCATCCCGGCCTACCGTCTGCCCAAGGGACCGCTCGACCGGGAGATCCAGGTCGTGCGCGACCTGGGAGCGGAGATTCGGATGGGGGAGAGCTGGGGGCGGGACTTCCACCTCGAGGGACTGCTCGAGCGGCACGACGCGGTCTTCGTCGCCATAGGTGATCAGCGCTCGATGGAGCTTCGCTGCGAGGGCGACGAGCTGGCGCTCGACGCGGTCGATCTACTCGCAGCGGTCGCAAGAGACGAGACGCCCGAGCTGGGACGCCGCGTGGTGGTCGTCGGCGGCGGCAACACGGCCATGGACGCGGCGCGCTCGGCGCGGCGGCTCGGTTCCGAGGTCAAGGTGGTCTACCGGCGGACCGAGCGCGAGATGCCGTGCCTCGCCGAAGAGGTCGAGGGCGCCCGCGAGGAGGGCGTCGAGATCGATTTTCTGGTCGCTCCGGTGCGGGTCGAGCGGCCGGCGAACGGCGAGACCGTGCTCGTCTGCCAGCACATGGAGCTCGGCGAGCCCGACGAGTCGGGGCGCCGGCGGCCGGAGCCGATTCTGAACTCCTATACGTCCTACCCCTGCGACAACGTGGTAGCCGCGGTTGGTCAGAGCGTTGCCACCGAGCTCGCCGCCGGCGAGGGACTCGAGACCACCAGTTGGGGGATCAAGGCCGATTCCCGCACTCTCGAGACCAACGTGCCTCGGGTCTTCTCAGGCGGCGATGCGGTCCTGGGAGCCGACCTCGCGGTGCGCGCGGTGGCCGCGGGACGGCTGGCGGCGACCTCGATCGGCCAGCTGCTCAGTGGGGAGCCCGTCCTCGGTCTGCGCGAGCAGGTCAACGTCTTCTTTCAGCCGATCGACGACGAAGAGCTGGCCGAGGTCTTCCGCGACATCGAGCGCCAGCCCCAGATCCCGACGCCGGAACTGCCTCCGGCCGAGCGGCTGACCTCATTTGCCGAGATCGACGCCGGACTTTCGGCCGAGAGCGCGCTCAGCGAGTCGCGTCGCTGCATGAGCTGTGGCTGTACCGCTGCGGTCGGATGCAGTGTGCGCCAGTACGCGACCGAGTACGAGGCCGATCCCACCCGCTACCTCGGCGTCAGACGCCGGCTCGAGCGGGACGACTCCCACCCCGAGGTCGTCTACGAGCCCGGCAAATGCATCCTCTGCGACGCCTGCGTGCGCATCGCCAAGGAGGCGGCCGAGCCGCTGGGCGTCGCCCTTATCGGGCGCGGCTTCCAGGTCGCCATGGGGGTGCCGTTCGAGCAGCCCCTCTCGGACGGCCTGCGCGACGTGGCCGAGCGCTGCGCCGAGGCCTGCCCGACCGGGGCGCTCACCCTGCGCCGCATGCGCTCCTGCGACCTCGGCGGCTGTGGGGGCGGCGGGCGCGTGGCGCCCGGCGAGCGGCTCGTCACCCTCGGCAAAGGGCTCTGAGTCGATCCTATTCGTCGGTCGCCGCCCAGGGTCCTCAAGGCCGCTCAACTCCTCCGACCTGAGAACCACTGAGATGGGAACCGTTCGCGGAACTTGTTGACCACAAGATTGAAGGCACAAACGAAATCCGGCACGCGATGCGGGTCAAGGGCTCCCGACGTGTGCGAGATCGCTGCCGGGCATACGCTGCAGGCGAAGAAATGTGCACAGTCCGAGCACCGGCCGTACGTCGAGTACTTGTCCTCCTTCTGGCGGAAGATCGCCTCTCCCTCGGTGGCAACCTGCATCCCCCGGAGCCGACGGTCGAGATCGTGAGCTGTCACTGGACCTAAGCGCAGGGCCCTTTGTGCCGAGCACATGAGGTCACTTTGAGAGTTCTGGAAAGAATTCGCGAAGATCACACAGGCGTACACGTTACCGTCGACGTCTACTGCCAGACTCGTTCCCCGCCCGACGCGACACATGGGACCCCGCTTTGGCCGAGCCCAGTGAAGATCCAAGGCTTTCCGAAACAAGGCGACAGGGACCTTGCGAGTGACTTCAAAGTGATGAAGGCTGACGTCGAAAACCTCCTGGAACTCTTCGTCCAGCCGGCCGATGCGCTCTGGTGACCAACACTCGATGTCGGTAACTGCGGGGGCCACACGGATCTCCTGAACCCCCTTCTTCAGGAAGTACCGGACGCTGGTCCCTAGCTGGGAAATCGTTGATGGAAGGACCATCATGGCCACACGAACGCAGTCCCGAAAGAAGCCCGGATGATCGCGCCGCAGACGGGTGAGAAGTTGGTCCAGGGCTGGGAACGTCGCTTCGCCCCGAAGTGCCTGTGCCGCCGGCCCCCCATCGAAGCTGATTTGCGTCTGCACTCGATGACGGACCAGGAAGGCGATTTGGTCACTCTCCAGCAACGTGCCGTTGGTGGATACCGCGTAGCTGACGGACAGATCCGATGGCCGACTACGTTCCGAATGGCGTACGGCTCTGCGGATCAGTCCGAAGCAGAGAAACGGCTCACCTCCATAGAATGAGAGAGTGGCTCTGGGCTGTCGCGTCGCAAGCAGCAGATTGGTAGCTTCACGAAGCGTCTCCCAGCTCATGCGGCGGGGTTGCTTTGCGTTCTGGTAGCAGTACCGGCATCGAAGATTGCACGCGGAAGTGAGCACAGCCTCTACTGACCGAAGCTGCGACAGACTAGGTGTCGTCGCTTCTCTTTTCATTTTTTCCCTGGATGCCGAGGCACACCGAGAGTAGGCCCGTCAGTTTGTGCCGGCGATTCGTCCAAGTTCCCTCGCCTCAGGAACGACGCTAACGACCGCCCTTGTTGCTGTGCGGTCTAGCTCTACGATCCGGCTTGGGCGTCCAGCAGACCGTTGTGGATCTCTCGGAGTACGTTCACGATCTGCCCAATGGTCAAGATCGTGTCGTACTCACAGGACGGACCCCAATTAGGGGAGGGACGGTCAGGAGGAATATCGATCGCTTGCGTTGGATCAGCGAAGGCCAGTGCTTCAATCGAGCCTCCAAGCGCCTCTAGCAGTTCTCCCGTTTGTTCCGATGACATGACGTTCCTTTCTGGCGGTGATTACCCGCCGTCATTGCTTTCTATGGGTGTGCCGGCCTTCAAGATGAGCCGGCCTTGGTCGCACGTATCCAAAGATCGCCACTCACTTCCTCAACCGTCAGAGCCAGAATCCTGCCATCAGCGCTGATGTCGAACGGCCCGCCAGCAGGGAGTGGCCCTACTTCGGCCAAGGTTTCGATCTCCGTCGAGGTTCCCGTCTGGCTATCAACCTCCCGAAGACTCACTTTTCCGCCTCCCCAGTAGCCCATCACGAGTAGAGTCCCCTGATTCCCGAACCAGCGCACCCGATGCGCATCGGCTCCCTCCGTCACCCGGCGAGAAGGACCGGAGCCGTCGCTGGGGACAATCCAGACCTCCCATCGCTCCTGCTGCACACCGGCGAACGAGATGAGGGCGCCGTCTGCCGACCAAGCTGGTGACATCAGCGAACTAACTGTGGCTGGAATCTGGCGAAGAGGACCAACAAGCTTGCCGTCTGCTACCCGCGCGACCCAGAGTCCCGAGCTACCTCCACGCTCCGAAACAAAAGCGATCAGCGATCCGTCCGGCGACCATGTGGGGTGGTAATCCGCTTCTGGGTCGCTGGTGACAGGTTGCGGCAGCCCTCCAGAGGCCGGTTGGAGCCAGATGTCGCGTTGCTCGGCCATTCGACGCTGATAGGCGATCCAGCGGCCGTCAGGTGAGTAATGAGGGTTGCTCGATGCACCTGGATCTTCGCTGAGGAGAGCTGCGTTTCGTACGGGTCGCACCCCACTCAACGGCTGGCGCCATAGGCGGAATCCTCCAATTCGATCCGAATTGAAGACAACCGCACGTCGGTCTGGTGCAAGTGTCGGCTCCCCTTCGAAGCGATACTCCGGGAGGCGCGACCGCTCGCCAGTTATCAGGTCAACAAGCTCCACATCCATGTCCTGAGCAAAGGTGCTGTAGGCAAGCTTCGAGCCGTCCCGCGAAATGGTCGGGTGGCGCTCCGGACCTATTCCAGAGGTGAGCCTCTTCGGCGGACCGCCAGCCAAGGAAACCCGCCACAGGGCCGTGGTTTGGTCGCGGTGTGAGGAGAAGAGCAGATGGCGGCCACCTGCGGACCACACCGGCTCGTAGTCCGAAGCATCGTCCAGTGTCAATCGCCTCGCCGCTCCACCGGCAGCAGGCACGACCCAGAGATCGCGTGAATCCGAGTAGCAGATCGCTTCACCATCGGGCGACCAAGACGGGTCTTGGTGGTTCCAGAAGCCATCGTCGTCGCCAGTCAGAATCGTTGCTCGATCAGGATCGAGAAGGCTCGCGACTGCAATCCGGGCCATCCCGTTTTCGGCGTCTTTGGAAAAAGCGATCCGGGTGCCGTCGGGTGAGATGGCGGGATTTGTCCCGCCAGGTACCAACATTGTGGCCGGACCGCCGAGGCGGGGGACTTTCCAGATTGCGATCTCGCCGCTGCGGTCAGAATGAAACGCGATCGTTCTGCCATCCGGGAACCATGAAGGGGCATGATCTGAAGCCGGATCGTCAGTTAGTTGAATGGGCTCGCCGCCTCGCGCATCGATTAGCCAGATAGCAGCGTTTCCGGACAGATTCGACGAGTATGCGATGAACTCGCCGTCCGGTGAGATAGCGGGTTCGGCTTCCCAGCTTGGTCCCGCCGTAAGCTGGCGCGGGTGGCCGAGCGATGTCGAGTCATCATGCCTTTCAAAAGCAGCCCAACTCGCCCAGATCGCAAGGGCTACCACCATGAGGGCTAGCGACGCGACCACGGAAAGACCCCACCAGGGTCTCTTTCTTGCTGTCCGGAGCTGCTCTGGTGGGCCTGTCTTTTCTGCAACCTGGACATCTGAGCTCGCTTTGGAACGGCGTTCGAGCCGGTCAAGGAGTTCTTCCGGCATCGGCTCCGTCAGATCACTGGCGAGTTTGGCGCTAGCCAACGACTCTGCAACTTCTGCGGCACTCTCGGGTCTTTGGCTCGGATCCTTTCGCAGGAGCGCATGTGCGACATCTTCCGCCGCTTGCGGACAGTCGGGTCTAGAGTCGGAGAGCGGTGAGGGGTCGTTCTGGAGGATCGACTGGACCGCCGACCCGGCGGAATCGCCGCCGAATGGCCGCTTTCCGGCGAGCATTTCGTAGAGCACCACACCGAGGGACCAGAGATCGGTGCGGTGGTCCACGTCATGGCCAAGCAGTTGCTCGGGAGACATGTAGGCGGCTGTTCCCGGTGCACCGCCGGTTCGGGTGAGGGAGGCGGTCCCGGCGAGCTTGGCGAGGCCGAAGTCCACAATCTTGGCGCTACCGTCCTTGGTTACCATGACATTGGCGGGCTTGATGTCGCGGTGCACGATGCCCTCGGCATGAGCGGCGGCAAGGCCGCGGGAAATCTGTATCGCCAGGTCCAGGCTCTGGTCGATCGGAAGCGCTCCGCGCGCGACCTTCTTCTTGATCGTCTCGCCGTCGTAACAGTCCATAGCGATGTACATACGGCCTTCCGGGTCCTCCCCGACATCGTGGACCACGGCGATGTTGGGGTGGATCAGACGAGCGGCGGCGCGGGCTTCCTGCAGAAAGCGTTCTTTGGCGTTGGAATTCTCTGAAAGCTCCGCAGGCAGGAACTTGAGCGCCACGATGCGGCGGAGCAGAGTGTCCTCTGCTCGGTAGACGACGCCCATTCCGCCACCGCCGAGTTTCTCGAGGATTCGATAACGAAAGGCCTTCTTCTCGGGCTCCGTCCTTGGAGCGACGAGCCGGTAGCCCTGCCGTGGAATGGTCTCGATGTACTTGGGGTTCTTGGCATCGTCCCCGAGCTCCTTTCGTAGCTGGGAGATCGCTCGAGTCAGAACATCGTCGGTGACGAAAGCGTCACCCCAGACGACATGCAGCAGCCGTCTCTTTGAGCGCAGTTCGCCAGCGTGCTCGGCGAGGTCGACGAGCACGTCCATTGACTTAGGCTCGATCTGGACGACCTTGCCATCCCTCTCCAGCCGGTTGAGGGACGGCCGCACCCACCACTCCAAGAGCCTGAAATCGCGGAAGTATCGAGTTGTACTGTCGGAGGCCGGATCCACGTCCCCGTCCCGGCCCGGCAGGAAAGAATCGCTCCGAGACCCCGGCTCTTGCAGAGTGTGTCGCTGTCGGGCCTGGAATGAGGCTTAGCAGTGTCGGAAGCGGGCGACAACATGCCAATGGGCTGAGGGGGTCCCCACCTTTTGGGGTGGGAATCCGGTCTTGCCCCGATCTCGTAGACAGTTATCGTACTTAGCATCGTCATCTTAGGTCAGGGTGGGGGAAGCGGTGGCTGGGGCCGCGAAAGCGGGCGGAGCCACCGCCTCTTTGCACCATCCTCCGAGGGAGAGGCCAGGCCTCGAGGACGCTTCGAGCCGCTCGACCTCGGCTGGTGTGCGGTAGTCCAGTCCCGAGTGCAGACGCCGTGTGTTGTAGAAGCCCTCGATGTACTCGAAGAGCTGTCTCTGGGCTAGTTGGTGGCTCAGAAACTCTCGGCCGAGCTCGGTCTTGACCGTTTTGATCAGGCTCTCTGCCATGGCGTTATCCCAGCAGTCTCCCCGGCGACTCATGCTCGCCTCCAAGCCGGCTCTATCGAGCGCCCTGCGGTACGCATTGCCGCAGTACTGGGCGCCACGATCCGTGTGGTGGATCAGGCCTGGAGGCGGCCGGCGAGCATCGATTGCGCGGCGCAGTGCCGTCATGGTCAGTCGCTCGTCGATCCGATCGCTGAGCGACCAGCCAACGATCCGACGTGAGAAAACATCCATCAGAAGTGCCAGGTATAACCACCTGCGGCCGTGGACCAGGTAGGTGATGTCTCCAAGCCAAACCTCGTTAGGCCCACAGGCGTGAAAACGCCGTTGCAGGCGGTTGTCTGCGATCGGATACGTGTGCTTGGAATCGGTAGTGACGCGGAACCGACGTCGGCCCTTGGCCTGGAGCCCAAGCTCGCGACGCAGTCGAGCCACCCGCTTGCGGCTGGTCGCGATCCCTTGCCGGCGCAGCTGACGTTCGACACGAGGCGTGCCGTAGCGGCCAGCAGTCGCGGCGTGCACCGCCAGGATCTGCTGCTTGAGTCGGCGATCTTCCCGGACCCGGGCAGGCTTCGGGCGTCGGCAGCGAGCGTAGTAGCCGCTGCGCGATACCTCGAGGACCTCACAGATCCGCTGCACCGGATAGCGGCCACGGAGACCATGCACCAGCTCGTGTCTCACTGCCGCCGATCCGAGAAGATCGCCAACGCTTTTTTTAGAATGTCGCGCTCCTCGCGAACCCGCGACAACTCCCCCTGCAAACGACGAATCTCCTGCTCTTCTGTCGTCGGCGCACGCCCCTCCTGACCCCCGCTCAGCTTCTTGCGCCACCGCCGGATCAGATCCGGACGCACGTCCAGCTCCCGGGCTACATCGCTCAGGCGGCGGCCGCGCTCGTACGCCAGACGAACCGCCTCGCGCTTGAACTCGTCACTAAAGCCCCGTCTCGTCTTGCCCATTCGTGAACTCCTTCCCGCCCATTCTCTGGGCTAGAAACTTGTCCACAAAATCGGGGCAACTCCACGGTTGCCCCACCCGACGAGTGGCTGGCACCTGGAGAGCACCTCGAGACCGGGGAGAT
>JAAENP010000558.1 GCA_024224155.1 bacterium | reverse complement strand
GATGGACCGGGGTGGGGATCGCGAGGAGCTGTTGAAGCCCTTGCTGGAGTCGGGCAAGGCCTTTCTCATCCGGCAGCGCGGCGATCGCCACCTGATCTGGAGACGTAAGGCTCAGGCAGTGGAAGCCATTGCCGAGCGCTGTCGTCGGCCCTACCGGCAGACCATCGTCAAGCAGACCGGCGAGGAAGAGAAGATCTATGACCTGCGCTTCGGGGCCACGCCGGTGCGGTTCCCCGGTGTCGATCGCCCGCTGATGCTGGTAGTGGTGGAGGGCTTCGGCCGACGGCCACTGATGCTGTTGACCACGCTGCCGGTGCGTCGCTCCTACAAGAGCGTTTGGCGGATGGTCGAAAGCTACCTGGCGCGCTGGCGCGTGGAGGAGACGATCCGCTTCATCAAGCAGAGCTATCAGCTCGAGGACATTCGGTTGCTGCTCTATGAGCGATTGCGGACGATGGTCACTCTGGTCATGGCGGTCGCCTACTTTGCCGCCGTGCATCTGGGTAAGCAGGCCAAGCTCGCCGTCTTCGCACAGCACCTGCTCCGCGCCGCTCAACGCATCTATGGCGTGCCCGAGTTCCGGCTCTATGCACTGGCGGACGGCATCAAGCAGGTCCTATTCAGCTCGCGCCGCGGCATCGGGTCG
>JAAENP010000557.1 GCA_024224155.1 bacterium | reverse complement strand
GCCCACGCGCGGTCGTCGCGGTTGTAGCTGACGAAGATCTGGCGTGGATCGGACGTCATCGGACGGGGCCCTCCGGGCGGCAGTATACCGCCGAGGCGCCGATCGCCACCGACCTCGCCCCGTAGGGGCGACGGCATGTAGCCTGGGGCGAAGCCCCAGGTCACGAGCGGAACAAAATCTCAAGCCCCGTTAGGGGCGATGGCGAGGTACCGCCCAGGAGGGTCTTCAATCCCAAAGGTACTGCTCATCGAACTCGATGCTGTGCTTGTGCAGTATCTCGCGCAGCTCTTCCTGAAACGTCCTGCGCCGATGATGCTCGGCCTGGTTCTGGATGTATCTTCGTAGCTGGCCAACCTGGGACTCACTGACCGAGAACGCCCCGTAGCCGGTCTGCCACGCGAACTTGAAATCGGCACCGGGGCGTTGGTTCATCCATTTCGAGGAGCTGGTCTTGATCCGCCTCACCATCGTGGCGACCGCGACCGCGGCCTTGAAACGGGCCAGCAGGTGGACGTGGTCGGCGACGCCGCCGATCTCGAGGAGGGTTCCGCCTTCGCCGCGGATGACGCCGCCGACGTATTGGTAGAGCGGCTCCCGGACGGCGTTTCCGAGGTAGGCAACGCGGTTCTTGGTGCTGAAGACGATGTGGAAGAGGAGATTTGTGTAGGTATTGGCCATGATCGCGCGTCATCCGTCGGTTTGGGTCCCGCCGCCGCCGCCCCTTCTTTCCTGACATATGTCACCCAAGTTAGATTGGGTGAGTATTTTCACTGTCTGGAAGGAGGTGCCCCATGGGCGTTCGCCAACGCGAGAAGGAGCTTCTGGCCCGGCTGGACTGCAAGAGCCTTGACGCACAGTTCGTGGCCGAGACTCGAGATGGATTGGACTGTTCGCCGTTCGAGGCGGATGCGGTCTTGAAAGTCGTGCGGGAGGTCTATGCTCCGTACTTCGATGCCCCCGAGGCTGCTCTTCCGCCGGGCAAGATGACTCTGGTGGTGGTCCACGCCGATGAGCCGGCCGGCAAGCGTTTGTCCGATTGTCGCAAGCAGACGGTGTGTCTGAGTGTCCATCGAGGTTCGCAGGACGACGCGCTGTTACGGCGTGATGGGCCCGCGGCCTTCCGCCGCGCCCGGATCCCGGATCTGTGCCAGGAAGCGCTGAGCCAGGACGGTCTGTTGACGCGCGAGGACCTGGCCTGTCGGGTCTTCTTCGTGGCCACGCGCACGATTAGTCGCGACCTTCTCTTCCTGCGTCAGAGCGGGGTGGTGGTGCCGTTGCGCGGTACGGTCCACGACATCGGCCCGGTGTTGAGCCACCGTACGGAGATCGTCCGCTTGGCGCTGGAAGGTTGCCTGACCACTGAGATCTGCCGGCGGTTGCGACACTCGCCGGAGGCGGTGGCGAATTACCTCTCGACGTTCACCCGCTGTGTGCAGTTACAGCGCCGCGGCATGGACGTGGGCGAGATCGCCTTCCTGCTGCGTCGCGGTCCTACGCTGATCGAGGGCTACCTCGAGCTGCTGGCCGAGAGCGAGGCCGATCCCAACCGCGAGTACCACCTCGATGAGCTGCTTCGGCTAGGGAGCTGTGGATGGGAAAAAAAACCAGCCGCTGGCGCAGGAGGAGACGATGGGTAGCCGGCCGGACTACGTGCGCAAGAAGTTCGCGCCGCTGAAGGACAAGACGCTGCGCAACGCGCTGGCCCACCGCATTGAACGGGAGTTCCCTCGCATCGGCGGTCGCCGGATCCGCGGCCTGTGTGCGGACATGATCCTCGAAGTGGTGAACGAACACCTGCGGCCGCTCGAGAACGTCGCCCACGGCCAAACGGTGTGGATGGCGGTGCACACTGAGTCGCCGCCGCGCCAGCATCAGCGCATCGCCGATGCCGAGTTGGTCCCTGTGGTGCTCGACGTGAGCACGGCCGAGGATGTGGAAGCTCGCCTCGAGAGGATGAGCCGGCATCAACGGCTGACGCAGAAGGCCGTGCGGCTGTGCCAGCAGGCCTATGAGCAGGGCGGGCTGCTGTCGAACTGCGACTTGGCCGAGCTGCTCAACGTCGATGACTCATCGATCTCGAAGGTCTTGGTGGAGTACGAGCGTGCGACTGAGGGACTGGTGCCTCGCCGAGCGACCCTGCACGACGTGGGCACGGGACTGACCCACAAAGTCCTGATCTGTCGCAAGCGCTACGTCGAGGGCAAAGAGCCGCACCTGGTCGCGCAGGAGACCTACCACAGCCTGGATGCGGTGGATCACTACCTGGGCCAGTACGACCGCGTGCGCTACTGCCGCCTCCAGGGGCTGTCGCCGGCCGAGACGGCGCACACTTTGGCCTGTAGCGTCGCTCTGGTGGAGGAGTATCTGAAGATCGATCGCGAGTTGGAGAGCGAAGGATGAAGCGGTCGTTGGCGCGGAGCCGGTGCTTACGGCGCGCGGCGCAACATGTGGCGTGTGACCCGAGGATAGATGTCGTCGCGGCGCAAGCCGCTTCTCAGACCGAGTTGCGTATACCGACGATTCCGGTCGGTCGGTCTTGCGCCGACTGTGCTCGGGGAGCACGCCGTGTCCACTCGAGCCGTCCACGAGATGCATCGACCTCCGTAGTGAACGCGCCAGCACTGACCGTTGCAGGGCACCGCCGTTCCACGAGACGCGCCCACTCGAAACCCGCAGTGAGCGCGCCAGCACCGACCGTTGCAGGGTACCGCCGTTCCACGAGATGCGCCCACGAGATCGATCCGAAGGCTTCTCCCCCGACGCAACTACCACGGGCGGTAATCGCGGGCACCAGCCTTGCGGCCACCGAGATCGCCTCCTGGCGCGCCCTAGGTGAAATCTGCCTCCGCTTCCGCCGTCGCAGCTCCATGCGCCACTCGAATCGCCGGCGGTCTTGCGCCAGCACGGACCGTGGCCCACCGCGACGCTCCACGAGACGCACCCACTCGAATGCACTAGAGTGATCCGATCGATTGCAGCCACACCTGACTCAACCCCGAAATCCGCCCTCCTGGGTGACATATGTCCAGATCTTCGGGGCGAGGACATTTGGCCCGGATGGCGTATGATGGTCCGCATGAGACCCGAGAAGGCTCAGACGATCCTGAAATGGATCCTGCTCGTCGGCGGCGGCCTCGCCGCCACCGCGGTGTTCCCGATGGCGATGCCCACCGACTGGATGGAATGGACCAACGACTGGCTGGGGCTGGGACCTTTTCACCGCTCGCCGCTGATGGAGTACCTGACGCGCTCACTGTCGGCGCTCTACGCCCTGAACGGCTTCCTGGCGATCTACCTGGCGCGGGACGTCAAGCGCTACGCCGACCTGCTGGCCTTCTACGGCTGGCTGACGGTCGGCGTCGCCGTGGCGCTGACCGCGATCGACTTCGCGGCCCCCATGCCAACCTACTGGCGCTGGGGCGAGGGGCCGATGGTGATGG
>JAAENP010000556.1 GCA_024224155.1 bacterium | reverse complement strand
GGCGCCTTCACCGATGCCAAGAGCACCCGCAAGGGTGCCTTCGAGTTGGCCGATGGCGGCACCGTGGTCCTGGACGAGGTCGGCGAGCTCAAGCTGGAGCTGCAGGCCAAGCTTCTTCACGTGCTCGAGGAGCGCACGCTGCGCCGCGTCGGCGGCAGTCGCGAGATCCGGGTCGACGTGCGCGTGATCAGCCTGACAAATAGGGATCTCGCCACCATGGTGCGGGAGGGTGGGTTCCGGCAGGATCTCTTCTACCGGCTCAACATCTTCCCGCTCACCGTGCCGCCGCTGCGCGACCGTCCCGAGGACATTCTGCCGCTGGCTAGGCACTTTCTGGACACGCTGCAGCCGAAGGTCGGGCGGAACTTCGAAGGGCTGACACGGGAAGCCGAGAACCGCCTGCTGACCTACTCTTGGCCCGGCAACGTGCGCGAGCTGCGCAATGTCATCGAGCGGGCTATGATCCTGGAGCGCGGAGCGAAGCTACAGCCGGCGGCGCTGATCCTCGACCAGGCCGGTATCGGTGCTCCGGAGTCGGATCCCTCGGCGCAACAGACCGGCAACGGCATTGTTCGGCTCGAGGAAATGGAGCGCGATCTGGTGGCGCGGGCCATGGCGGCGACCGGCGACAACCAGTCCCGGGCCGCGGAGCTCCTCGGCATCACCCGAGACCAGTTGCGCTACCGGCTGAAGAAGTTCGGGCTGCTGAGCTGACCTGGCTGTCCCCCTATTCGGCCCGGATCTGAACGTTGTCGGCGTAGAAGTACTCGGAGGTCACCCTGAAAACCCTCCGGCTTGACGGCTTCTCCTAGTCTCCGCGATCTAGTCTCCGGAGGCCTTGGCGCGGGCCAGCGCCAGGTTCTCGAGCAGGACCGGGTTGTCCGGGTCGAGCCGCAACGCTTGCTCGAAGTGCTCGATCGCCGCGTCGAATCGTCCGGTCTGGGCCAACGCGATCCCGAGATTTGTCCTGGCCGTCAGGCGCTCGGGATCCCGCTCGAGGATGGTCTCGAATTGGATGATCGCTCCTCCGGGATTCCCGGTCTGGGTCATCGCTACCGCCAGATTGGTACGGGCCTCGAGGAACTCGGGATCGCGCTCGAGAGCCCTTCTCAGGTGCAGGATCGCCTCCCGCGGATGGCCCGCGGCCAGGTGGGCGGTGCCGAGGCGGTTGTGGGGGAACTTGTTCTGCGGCCGCAGCTCCACCGCGCGCGTTGCGTAACGGATCGCCTCCGCATGGCGGCCGAGATGGGTCATGGCGATCGACATGTTCATGTGGGTTTCCACGTAGGTCGGGCTGCTTTGCAAGGCGACGTGGAAATGGGTTATCGCTTGGTCGACTTCGCCGCGCCTCATGTGTATGTTTCCCAGGTTGTTGTTGGCCAGCCAACTGGTCGGACTCTTGAGCAGCGTGTCGCGCCAGAGGACCTCCAGCCCTCCGTAGATGCGTGTCTGAGTCCAGGTCAGAGCCGCGAGAATCGCCAGCACGATGCCGGCCAGTAGTGTGCCGGCTTTTCTCCACACCGACGTCACGTTCGAGCACAGCGTTACCGCCAGCGCGGCGACCGCGGCATAAGGGCCGAGGCTCGCCAGGTACTGGAAGTGATCGGCCACATAGGCGTAGCGGAACGGATAGACGTTGAAGAATCCGAGCGCAGGGACCAGCGTCCCCGCGAAAAACAGCGCGGCAACCAGCGGACCGCGCCCGATTCGAGCCCTCTGTTGCCAGAGCAAGACGATCAACAGGACGGCTGCGAGCGGGTACAGATACTGCCACCAGACCGAAGAGTCGACATTCCAGCGCTCGTAGTTGAAGGAGAGTCTCGCCGGCCAGGCTAGCTTCGCCGCGTAGAACCAGACCGCTCTGCCGGCGACGAGCAGACGCTCCACCGGTGTCAGGGCCCAAAGATCCCCCGTGGCGCCGACGTGGGTCCGCTCAAGCCAGGCCGTGACCAGACCGAAGCCCGCGCCCAGGGCGAAGAACGGCGCCAGGGGCAGTAAATCCCGCCGGTTGGGCCGACCCCGCTTCCACCAAAGCAGGAGCAAGATCGCAGCCGGCAGGCTGGCCGTGACGGTCTTGCTGAGCAGAGCCGCGCAGAAGAGTATGAGGGCTAGATGGTAGAGGCCCCACCTCCGGCGACCCGTAGGATGAGGACTATCCAGCTTGGCGAACCGCAGATAGGTCAGCAGGGAGAGCAGATAGAATGCGCCGGAGAGGACGTTTTTGCGCTCCGTGATCCAGGCCACCGACTCCACATGAACCGGATGGGCCGCGAACAAAGCCGCGGCAAGCCAGGCCCCTGGGACCGAGAGTCGTCGCAGCACGGTCCAAAGCAACAAGACGTTCAGGGCGTGCAGGGCGACGTTCACGAGGTGAAAGCCACCCGGTTCGAGCTCCCACAATCGGTACTCGATCCAAAAGGTTGTGTGCACCAGTGGGTAGTACTGGGGGGTCGCCCCGGCCTCGAACCATATCCGCTTCAGCCCTGCGAGATCCCTCAGTGTGTCGTTCTCGGAGACATAGTCGTCGTCATCCCATATGAAACCGGCACGCGTCACCGGCCAGTAGCTGCCCAGGACAATCAAAAAGAGCAGTGCCCCCGCGCCGAGCCGGTTTCGTTTCGGCGTCACCCGCCCGGCTCCGTGCGTCGGGCCGGGTCCGGCGCGGGCAGGTCGCGACGCACGTGCAGGTTGAGCCAGGCCCAGGGCGCTAGTTGAATCGGCTGGTAGCGGTATGCGGCCCTGAACTCAGGCGTGCCAAGAACCTCTTGATTGAAGCTACCCCAGGCTGTTCGAACCACCTCGGCGGGCGGCATCGGCGAGCGCGAGATCCGATTCCCGATCAGCATGTAGCTCGGTCGTTGTGAGAGCACGTAGCCGACGTCGTATTTCTCGTGCCCCGCGGTATCCCGGCCCAGCTTGGCCTTGCTGTGGGCGATGACCGGATCGATGATTCCATGCGGGTCGATTAGCGTCAGGCCGGAGTGGAAACCGATGGCGCCGATGGCGATGGTGGCCAGCGAGGCTCGGGACGGAGCGGCGTCGCGCAGCCAGATTCCCAAAGCCGACCACTCCCGGGCGTAGTACACCTCCAGCTCGAAGCGCTGGAGTTGGCTGTCCGCGAGGTAGTCCCCACGCTGGCGCGGAGAGCCGATCGACAGGCCCGAGACGGCGAGCAGTAGACAACCGGCCAGAGCGGCTCCCCTGACGCCGAAACTGGGCAGGCGCGGAGGGTCGACCAGCCGAAGCAACGGGTACAGAACCAGTGCGCCGAGCAGGGGCAAGGCGGGTGCCATGAAGCGGAACATCGCGAAGTGGTCACCGCCCTCGTAGATCACCACCGCGGTATGAAGCGCCAGCATCGACAGCGCCGACCCGACCCAGGCCGGTGCTCCCCGCAGCCAGAGCAGACAGGCCAGGGCTCCGGCCCAGAGCAGCGGCACCGCCCTGACGAAATCCCACACGTAGAGCAGTCCCCTCAAGGCCAGGACGCCGCTGCCGTAGTCCAGCTTGGCGTAGAAGGTGTTGGGGAACGGCTGATCGAAATAGACCCAGCGAGCGTTGAAGTAGGTCCCGAACAGGAAGCCGAAGGCCAGGATGAACCGGAGCGGATCGGCTATACGGCGGCGGCGTGCGAAAAGCACCCCCGCCAGCAACGGCGCGAAGACGATCGCCTCCGGCCGGGTCATGCCGGCCAGGGTAAGGAGCACCGCCACGAATGCCGGCTGCTGGCTCTCCGGCCGGCCGAGGGCGGCGTGCAGGCTCCACAACAGGAGCGCCGCGTAAAGACAGACCTCCAGACCCGAGGCGGCCCAGCAGACCAGCGAGAGGTTTAGCGAGGCGACCAGCGCGAGCAATGCTGACAGCAAGGTGCGGCCGGAGAGCACCCGATTTCTGAGAAACAGAAATATCAGCACCGAGAGCAGCGCTAACGAGAGCCAACCGATCGTTGTCATCGCCGCTTCTGCGTCGGCCCCGAACCTAATCGCGAGTGCCTCCAGGGCGACCACGAGAAAATTCGTGTAGCCCTCGACGCGCTCGCCAGGGTTGAAACTCAGTCCCTCCCCGCCGGCCCAGTTCACGGCGTAGCGCAGAGAGACATAGGCATCGTCGATCGGGCCCAGGGATCGGCCGTGCGTGATCCACAGGGCCAGGGTCACCGTAAGCAGGGCGACTGCGACACCCACCAACGCGAGGGATCGGCCGCCGGCGTGGCCTAGGCCGCGAGCGCCGACGGAGTTCATCGGTAGCTCATTCATGTCCTGCATCCACTGCGACGCGTCCTTGCTGCTCACTCCAGCCAGGCCCGAGGCGCGGTAGCAAATCCTAACCCGCACCATCTGGAAGGCCATCAACGCCGGCTAGATCTGGCATGCGAGTCACTCTATGCTGTCAGCAGTGAGCAAGATGGCCCATCCCGAACCCGCGAACCGCGCAGCGGAGCGCTTTGCGCGGCTTCCAACATGGGTCGATATCGCCGTCATCGCCACGACCCTGGCCGTGATGCTCGGGCTGACCTGGAAGAAGTGGCCCGACCCGATGGTCGATTTCGGCCGGGAACTGTACGTTCCCTGGCAGCTGAGCCTGGGCAAGGTCCTCTACGCAGACATCGCCTACTTCAACGGGCCGCTCTCTCCGTACTTCAACGCCCTGGTTTTCAAGTTGTTCGGCGTGAGCTTTATGGCTTTGAGCCTGGCCAACCTGGTGCTCCTCGGAGCAACGGTGTTCCTTGTGTACCGCCTGCTCTCGGCGGCCGCCTCCCGCCTCGGCGCGTTGACGGGAACGTTGCTCTTCGTGGTCCTATTCGCGACCTCCAAGCTCTCCTGGGACTCCGGGAACTACAACTACGTCTCGCCCTACTCGCACGAGATGACTCATGGGATCCTGCTCTGTCTGGTCGCGTTGAGCCTCCTCGCTGCGTACTTCAAGCGGGGACGGACGATTCATGTCGCGGGGATTGGGCTCGCCCTGGGCCTGACCTTCCTGACTAAGGCGGAGTTCTTTATCGCGTTGGCTCCTGCACTGTTGCTTGGGCTGATCGGCGAGATCTGGCTCCGTCGGAAACCGGCGGCGAGCCTGCTGAGGCCGCTGGGAGGCCTGATCGGCTTCGCATTGCTGCCTCCTGCTCTGGCCTTCGCCCTGCTGAGCGGCGCCGCGGGAGCGGCGCAGGCTTGGCGGGGCACCCTCGGCACCTGGCCCCACCTTTTCGCCCGCGATGTGTTGGACCTGCCGTTCTACCGCTCCGGGATGGGAATGGACCGTCCGTTGGAGAACCTGCACGTGCTGCTCGAGGTGGCGGGAGGCTATCTGATCCTTCTCGGCCCACTCACCGCCCTTGCCCTGTTGCTCCGCCGGCCGTTGAAGCCGGCAGCGTGGGCGGCCATAGGAGCTGGGCTGATCGCGCTCGCCCTGCCGCTGGGTTGGTGGCTCGAAAGGCACCTGCTGAACTTGGCCCGCCCCCTGCCGCTGGTGATCGCTCTGATCTGTCTCGCGCAGTTGGCGATCGTCGCCGGGCAGCGTCGCTGCCGCGATCCCGACAGGCGCTGGCTACTGGCGCTCTGCCTGTCCGTCTTCTCGCTGACCCTGTTGCTGAAGATCTTCCTCAACGTCCGTGTCTATCACTATGGTTTCGTGTTGGCGATGCCCGCGACCTTGGTCCTAGTGTGTGCTCTCGTCGATTGGGTTCCGACTTGGCTCCGGAGCAAAGGGGGAAGCGACAAGCTCTTTGCCGCCGCGATGCTGGGGCTGCTCGCTGCGACGGCCTTCGCTTACGTCCGCGCCTCGACCGCGAACTACCGACCGGTAATCCACTCCGTCGGTGAGGGCGCCGACGCCTTCTTGGCCGACAGGCGGGGCCCCGTCGTGCGATCGGTGCTGGAGCGATTGAACGTGCTGATCGAGCCGGGCGCAACCCTGGCCGTGCTCCCCGAGGGGGTCATGCTCAACTACCTTTCCAGCACTGAGAACCCGACCCCGTTCATCAACTTCATGCCGCCAGAGGTCCTGCTGTTCGGTGAGGACAGGATGCTGGAGGCTTTCCGCGGACAGCCACCGGACTACATCGTGCTCACCAACCGGGGCGCGAGGGAATACGGTTTCAGGCTGATCGGGGTGGACTACGCCGTGCAGCTGATGGCCTGGATCGAGGCGAACTACGACTTGATCGACAAGGTGCACGACGTCGAGCACCAGGGCGATTCGTTCAGTCTGGCCCTGATTTTGAGGGCCAGGAGCTAGCGCTAGCCCCACCATACTCGAAGAGATAGCCAGCCAATAAAGAAAGGTGGGGCGGTATGGCGGGAGGCTGGAATCTTCTTTGCAGCCTTGCCAACTCGAGGGGGTAGGTTGGTGCGCTATCTCATCCTGGACGGTAGTCGCATTCTGGCTTCGCTGGTACGGCGTCTCTCGCCGGCGAATGTCGAGGTCGAGGAGGTGGGCAGCTTCGACGAAGCCATGGAGGTCTTACGACGAAACCCGCCGGACGCCGTGATCGTCAACCTTGGGCCGGCCGACTTGCCGTGGCAGGAGCTCAAGACCTACTGCAAGAACCACAGGCCGAAGATCCCGGTGCTCTTTGAGTCCTGCGTCTATCAGACGCCGCTCGACGCCGGGATCGGCGACCTGAACCACTCGGCGACCTTTCTCCTGAAGCCCTATGGTTTGGAAGAGCTGCGGACCGCCCTAGACCGACTGTTCCACTTCGACGCCGACGCCAAGGATCTCGAGATCTCGCCGGAAACTTCGGCGACGCGGCGCCGGCGAGACCAGTAGACCGCCCTTCTGCCTTTCAAAGCAAGAGAATCCGAGGAGAGGAATGGAGGCGGCACGAGCTGTGCGATTTCCCGCAGTTTGGGCAGCCAAGTGGGGAATATTCCGCAGTCTGGATCCGCTCGGGCGTTGGCGCCTCCGCTGGGCAACACGCCGCCCCCCTGGACTATCCGCCGGATTACCCGGAATCAGTGAAAAGAAGCGGTGAATCAAGGGCCTCTCTCGGATCTCTGAGTACCCTGACGCACCTTGTTCAGAGGCCAGGGCTGCCAGCCGAGGGCGTGGCACTTCCTTTGCTCTGACAGGCTCGCGTTGCGAGGTAACGATCGACGATTAATCCGTTCAACCCGTTGAACAGAAAAGGAGAACCAAAAATGAGAACGACACGCTTGCTACTGATGGTGGCCGCGGCGATCGTCGTCCTGTGGGCCGCTCCGGCACTGGCGTTCCACGATGCGGGCGTCGCCCACTGCAACGGCTGTCATACGATGCACAACAGTGAAGACGGGGTACTCGTCGATCCCGATAGCCCGGACGGCAACGACTGGCTGCTTCGCGACGCCAGCCCGAGCGACATGTGCCTGGGCTGCCATGCCACCGGCCTTGGTGCGGTGTTTGCCGTCGACGTGTTGAACCCGGCACCGGAGAAGGGCAGCGGCAACTTCATCTTCCTGCTGGAAACCAACCTCAACGACGGGCACGACGGTGCCAACCATCCGATCACCGGCGATGCTGCGGGTCACAACGTGGTCGCCGAGGGCCACGGGATCAGCGCTGACGCCACGCTTACATCGGCTCCCGGCGGTACCTTCCCGGCGAGTCAACTCGGCTGCACGAGCTGCCACGATCCGCACGGCAACCAGTGGTTCCGGCTGCTGAATGGTACCCAATCGGTTCAGGACGGCCTCGTTGTCTTTACGAATCCGGCTCCAACTGCCGCGGGCCTCAGCATCTTCTTTGGCACCGAGGCGAACGACAACCACACCGCATACCAGGGCGGCATGAGCGCCTGGTGTGGCAACGGCCACGGGACCTTCCACGACAACAGCACTCAGCTGATTCACCCCTCGGGGCAGGCCCTGAGCGGCATCGCTACCACCTACAATCTCTACAACGGTACAGTGGACCAGCTCGGTGGGGTCCAGGCGACCGCTTACCTGGCGGCGGTGCCGTTCGAGGATGGGGCCAACACCGTCACCTCCACGGCCGGTCCGTCGGGTACGAGTCAGGTGAGCTGCATCACCTGCCACCGCGCGCACGCCTCATCGGCGCCGGATGCAGGCCGCTGGGATTTCAGTGTCACCTTCCTGCATGAGGACGGCGTCGAATCGGGGTCGTATGCGATTCCGGATCCCTACACCAACCTCAACCAGCGGTCGCTGTGCAACAAGTGCCACAACAAGGACGCCGGCGACCTGAATCCGTTCTAGAGGAGATCTGATCGGCTCTGGGAGCTGACTCACTATCGACAACTCTCCCAGTTCATCGGTCTTCGATCGCCCGGAGCAGGAACCTGTTCCGGGCGTTTTTGTTGTCCGCCAATGAAGGCTCTCGCCCGAGCGTCGGCAGGTGTCGGATAATGGCCTCGGATTCAAAGTGGAAGGGCGTGGGCACCGGAGTCTCGCCTCACCTCGATGGGACAAGTGAGCGGCCCAATGGAAAGAACTCGATTGTGGATCATGCGGACGACGAGTATCCTGATTGCGATTCTCCTGAGTGTGCCGTCGGGAGTGCGGGCAGCGGATCTCAGCGGCAGCGCTCGCTTGTGGGGAGGCCCGGTGGAGGTCGACAGCGAGGAGAGCGATCAGCTCGACCAGAAATACCGGTTGGAGATCACTCAGACGATCTCGGAGTGGTTACGGCTTTCCCTGTCCTACCGGCGTACCGATTTTCGTAGCCAGCTGGAAGCCGCTGAGACCATCGAGCGCAGCAGCGACGAGCCGCGCTTCGAGTTGACCTATGAGCGTCCGGAGCTCTCGGCGCGATTTTCGATTCTCGAACGGGACATTCGCAGCTCGAACGAGGCCCAGAATCTCGACATCCGTTCGGCCCTCGGTCGACTGGAGTGGCGGCCACTGAACAGTCTTCGGACCATCTTCGAGGTTCAAGAGGATTCCAACGTTGCCGACAGCGCGATCTTCGGTCGCGACACCGACAGCACACGCTATGATTTCACCACGGTTTTTGATCGCGAACATTGGGGCGGCCGGTACTCCATACTTAGCTCCTCCGTGGAGAATAAGCTGACGTCTTTGCGCTTTGATCAAGATCGGCACGAAGCGCAGTTGGACTACGGCCAGCGGCTCTGGGGTGATCGTCTGCTCCTGTCCGCGGATATTCTGGGCAGCCGAGTGGAACAGGTCCAGAGTCTGCCGACCGGAGGTGATCTGGTCCGTCCGGTACCGATCCGGCAGGGCCTCTTCGCCATCGACACCTCACCGGAGGTCGGCGAGCTCGACAGTGCTCCTGGCTTGGTGGACGGGGACCTCACCTCGGCGGTCCTGCCGCGTATCGAGATCGGTGGCGCCAATACGTTCCGCAATATCGGGGTCGACCTGGGGATCACTCGAGCCGTGACTCGGATCGAAGTGACCGTCGATGCGCCTTCGGCGGTTGACCTCGTGTGGGAAGCGTTCCACGGCCCGGACAACCTCAACTGGATCGCAGTGCCGGTGACTCGACTCGAGTACGACGAGGCCCTGTTGCGCTATACCCTGGTTATTCCTGCGACGACCAACCGCTTCTTCAAGGCGGTCAACGTGTCGGTCAACAGCCGGACGCAAACCGCTGTGACCGAGATTCGAGCCCTGGAGGACGTCGAGAGCATCGGGCGAACCGAGGGAAAGTCGACGAGCTACCGCGGGACCTTCAACGCCAGCTATGACGCCAGCGAGAAAGTCAACGCAATACTCAATGTCAGCCTCCGCAACGAGGAAGACCTCGCCGGTGGCCTGTTCAGTCGCGATCTCGAGGAGCGGAGCTACCGAGCGGGGTTACGTTTCGAAGCCAGCGAAGAGCTGACGTTGCGCTTCGGGTACGACTACACCGACGTTGCCGAGAATCTCGAGCCGGCAGTCGAGAGTCAGCAAGAGAACATCTCGGCCCAGCTCGAGTGGGAGCCGCTGCCGAGCGTGGATGTCACGCTGGTGGCTTCGAGCCGCAAGGAGCGAGACGACAAGGAGCTGATCCGGTCGAGTGACACTCTCCGGTTGAGCGCCTTGACGGAGCTACTTCCGGACCTGAGGTTAACGTCGAGTGTCACGTTCAGCCGGACCGATGACCCTTTTTCGGGCTTCGAGCAGTCCAACTGGCAGTGGACGGAAGCCCTGGAGAGCCGACCTACCGATCGCTGGGTATTGGGAGGTTCTTTCAGCTATATAAGCTACGATTCGACCGGCGATTTCCTCCTGACGCGGCGGACCAACGCCGATCTGCGCACGAGCTGGGCGGCGACGCCGTTTCTTACCTTTCAAGGCCAGTGGGGGTTCGCCGACGACGATCGTCAAGAGACTCTGAGCCAGCGCTACGGAATCTCCTGGTCGCCCGGCCGCAGGCTATCTGCCTCTCTGTCATACCAGGACATCGAAACCGAGACGATCCGGCGGACCAGTGGAGAGAGCGCCGGCATCAGCTATCAGCCCAACCGGTGGGCTAAACTGTGGCTCTCCCTTTCGCGCTCGGAGTTTGAGCAGGTAGGGGTCGCGCGCAGCGAGATTCGGACGGCGAGAATCGGCATGAATCTTTTCTTCTGAGGGAAGGGGACAACGATGTGGAAGCTGCGAGATTGGAATTGGTTCGTTTGTCTGTTGCCCTTGCTGGGTGTTCTTGCCTGCGCGGGCGCCCTGCGCCCCACGCAGTTCGCCAATCCCAACTTCGATTTTGCCTTCGTCGAGACGGTCGCGGTGCTGCCGCTCGAGAACCACTCGCGAGATAGACAAGCCGGTGTGAGGGCGACTCGGCTCCTGATCACCGAGTTGCTAGCCTCCGGTGCCATCGACGTCGTCGAGCCGGGGCAGGTCCAGGCGGCGCTCGACCGGATCGGTGGAAGCGGCACGACCCCGGGCACCGAGCAGATTCTGGAACTCGGCAAGACTCTCGGAGTGCAGGCCGTAGTCCTGGGCAGCGTCAACCAATCGGAGGCCATACGAGCCGGGTCGCTCCTGATACCGGCCGTCACGCTCGATGTACACATGGTGGAGACTGAAACCGGTGCCACTGTATGGGCGGCGACGCATACCGAGAAGGGTGGTGGACTCTCGGCGAGGCTTCTCGGCACGGGCGCTGAGCCGATCTCTCAAACAACTCGCCGATGCGTGCAGGCGATTCTCCAAACTCTGGTGCAATGAGGATCGGTTTCGGCCGGTCAGCGATGGTACCAATGGTCTGGAAGCGAAGCGTCGCCGGATTGATCTTCTTGGTCCTGGTGCCTGTCGTTGGGCGAGGGCAGTTGCCTCAAGGTCCGGGACTGCTACTTCCGGTGCAGGATCGAACCGGAAGTCCATCTGTCGCCGAGATCTTCGCCGAGCGGATGCGGAGCAATCTGCAGGGAAGGGGTGAGGTTCTGGATGCCGAGCAGCTGCGTGTGTTTCTTCGACACCTGAGGATTCGTGATCTGGATCGCGCCGCTCCCCGGGAGTTGGAGCAACTGGCGCACGAGCTCGGCGTCGACTGGCTTCTTGCGCCTATTCTCCACGAGGCCAGCGATCGTGGAATGCCCCGGTTGGCCCTCTCTGCCAGCGTCTATAGAAGAGGTAGCCGCAACCTCGGCTGGGTCGATTTCGCGGCGGCGAGCGGTTCGGAAGGGCTGCCATGGCTTGGACTGGGCGGCATCGACAGCGTTACGGAACTGGCGGAGAGGGTCTCGCAGCGCGTTGCAGGGCGCTTGCTGTCCGGTCCTGACAAGGGGCTCGGCCCGGGCGCCACGCCATCGGCGTCCGCGACGGCCTTTCGTGGCAAAGTCGCGGTCATACCGTTCAATGCGGTGACGGACAGCGATTCGTCGGGCGCGGCCGAGACCGTGACTCGCGCCGCTCTGGCCGCGCTGCAACGGAGAGGGGTCACGTTGGTCTTCCCGGGTCTAGTGGAGGAGGTTCAGCGGAGAATGGGGCGCGTCTGGCGGGGCGAGGTGGATGATGCCACCGGCACCGCTTTGCGCGAGCAGACCGGTGCCGATTGGATCTTCACCGGAACGGTGGAGACCTTCGAGCGTGGCCACGGATCCCAGCCCGAGCCCCGCGTGGCCTTCGCCGCGCGGTTGCTCGAGACCGCGGACAACGAGATCGTGTGGATCGGTGGCAGCGATCGAAGTGGATGGGACCGACAGCGACTCTTCGGGGCCGGACGAGTGTATTCATCCGGCGAGTTGCTGGAGGAGATCATGAGGGTTTTGGTGGAGGAAGCCGAGGAATCCGCTGTGAATCGCAATGAGGGGAGATCATGAGTCGAAACCCCAACCTACTTGTCCTCCTTCTCGGTGTCTTGCTGTTGGCGGAGGGATCTCAGGCCAGTGAACGTACTGAACGGGCCGAGGCTGAGCGTCCCCCCGCGGTCTTGGCAACGGTGAACGGAGAGCCCATCCTTGCGGCCGATGTCGAGAAGCGTCTGGGCCGGATCCATGGAGCTGCCGCCGAAGGCCAGCGATCGGGTTTCAGCCTTGACAGTCTGTTGTTCCAGATGGTCAACGATGTCCTGCTGGGTCAGGAGGCACGAGCTCTGGAGATGGACCGGGAGGCCGCGATACGCCGCAAGGTCGAGGCGTTTCGCAGGGATCTTGCGCGGAAACATCTGGAGCGGCTTGAGGTTGCCGAGTACGCTCGCCCGACCGATGAAGAGGTTCGTCAGGTTTTCGAGGAGCAGTACCGGCGTGTGACCTTCAGGGTTGTGACCGCGTATGAACAAAAGGGGGCCGAGGAGCTTCTCGGCGAGCTGCGGGCGGGCGCCGACCTCGTTGAGCTGGCGATGCAGAGGTCGGTTGATCCGTATCGGCTTCGAGGTGGCCTTGTCGAGAACATCCCGCGAATCGATCTACAGCGAGAGATCGGCGACTTGGTGTTTTCCCTCGACCCCGGGGTGACGGCCGGGCCGGTGCGAACCGATCTCGGATGGTCGGTGGTCCGGGTCGACTCTTTCGAAAAGGCGGACCCGGAGCGGTTCTCAGCGTTGCAGGGCCGCCTCGAGGCCCTGGTCAGCCAGCGGAAGGCGGCGGCGCGGCGATCCGTCTTGGCGCCGGAGCTGAAGGCGAAACACGCAGTCCGGATCGATGAAGAGGCGGTGGCCGAGATCGAGCCCGAGCGACTTCCCGATGGACGACTGATACCGAAAACCCCGAACCCGGAGAGCGTGGTCGTGCGAATCGGCGACAAGGAGAAGATCCTCGCCTCGGAGTACGGGCAGGCTCTGCTGGTTCGTTGGAAGAGGGTGCGGAACTTGGAGGCCGCCACGGCGGCGGCGCCGATCATCCTGCAGAAGGTGATCGAGGAGAGGCTGCTCACGGCCGAGGCTCTGGCCCGGGGCTACGCTCAGTTGCCGGAAGTCGAGAGGGCCGTGCACGCCTACGAGACCCAGCAGCTCATCTCCCCGTTTCTCAAGGAGGTCGTGGCAGCCGGTATCACGGTCAGTGAGGAAGAGATGCGTTCCTACTACGAGGAGCACAGGGAAGAACTCCATCGGCCGCCTCGGGTTCGACTGGGACAGATCAGCGTCGGTTCGATGGAAGAGTCGAAGCGGCTGGAAGAATCGCTGCGCAAAGGAGGTGACCTGGCCTGGCTCGCCGAACGGCATTCGGTGGACGATTATCGGGACAAGGGGGGAGATCGAGGTTGGGTCGTCCCGCAGCCAGGTGTGGAAGGCTTTCACGCCCAACTTTTCGAGGCGCAGATCGGCGAAGTCCTCGAGCCGATGCGGATCGGTGACGTCTTCGTGGTGACCAAGGTGACCGGCCGGGAGGACCAGGGGGTCTATCCCTTCGAGGAGATCTCCGGCAACATTCGAGAGAAGGTGTTCGCAGAGAAGTTTGGCCAGGCGCTGGACCGGTTCATGTCTACCCTTCGCAACCGCTCTACGATAGAGATCGATGACGAACTGCTAGCGAGCTTGAGTGTCGAGGGCTCGGTCGAGGACGAATCACATGGTGGGGAAGAGAGTGGTGACAGGCATCAGTAGGTGGCCAGCACGACTGGTCGCGGGGCTGGCTGGTTGTTCTCTCGTGATTCTGTTCGGCACGCCGTCGGCCGCCGAGGCGCAGCTCAAGAAGGGCGCTCGCTTCCAAAAGGGTGGCAGATGCGTCGAGTGTCACGAGAGAGTCGGTGGCGACGTCGAGAGGAGCCACGCGCCGTTCAGTGCGGGCGACTGTACGACGTGCCATCGGCCGCACGGCTTGGTAGGCGCGCTGCGTCTGCAGAAGGACGAGCCGCAATTGTGTTTCGATTGCCACGAAGCGGCCTCGCTCGGGCTGGAAGCGGCACACGTTCACCCGGACGCCGGGCAATGCTCGACCTGCCATGCTGCCCACGGATCCGACCACACCGCGCTTCTCAAAGCGCCGCAGAAGGAGCTATGTCGGACTTGCCACGAGGGTTCCGAGTTTTCCGGGCGAGTGGAGCACGAGCCTTTCGCACGAGACTGCTCCACCTGCCACCAACCGCACGGAGGCGCCGTCGAGGCTCTACTCAAGATGCCGCAAGGGGAGCTTTGCGCCTCGTGTCACGAGGGCGGCAACAGTGGCTTCGCGCCCGGGCACACCGATTTTTCAGTCGCCGGATCCGACTGCTCCTCCTGCCATCCGCCGCATGCCGCCGCCCGCGCGGGGCTGATGAGAGCCTCGGTTCACCCCGATCTCGACTGCGGCACCTGTCACGCCGAAAGCCCGGCCGCGAGGCCGGAGAACGGGGCGGAAATTTGTCTCGACTGCCATGACGCGGCCGAGGCCCCGGCAGGCGGCTCGGTTCACTCCCCGGCCGCCGAAGGAGCGTGCCTGGATTGCCATGACCCTCACACCTCGGACCATTCTCCGCTTCTGCTGGCGGGCGAAAGAGAGCTCTGCGGCAGCTGCCACGACAGCGTTGCGGAGTCGGTGGCTTCGCCCCTGGCGCACGCGGCGACGGAGGAGTGCACCGTTTGCCACGGTGGACACAGCACGAACACAGCCGGTCTGCTGATCGCCGACTCGCGGGCGCTTTGTGTCGACTGTCACGAAGACCCGGAGACCTCCGGGGCTGAGATTGTCCATGCTCCCGCTGCGGGAGATTGTGTGGACTGTCATGATCCCCATGGAAGCGGTCGGGAAGCTCTCCTGGCGGCCGGCCAAGAGGATCTCTGTGGCGAGTGCCATCCCGGAATCGGGACCCGGTCCGGACTCCCGGTCGTTCATTCGCCGGCGGCGGTCGGAGAATGCTCCTCCTGCCACCAGCCGCATGCGGGAGCAGCCGGACTCCTCAAGGCAAACGGCGAAGCGCTGTGCCGGCAGTGCCATCAGGGAGCGATTGATTCCCTGGCGGGACTGCCGATGCACCTGCCCTTCGAGGCGGGGGAGTGCGACACCTGCCATGTGCCACACGCCTCGGAGAACGCCGGATTGCTCTCCGAGCCGGTTGGCTCCTTGTGCGGCAACTGCCACGACGTCGAGGTCGCAGAGCCTTTGGGCGGCTCCTCCCACGAGCCGGCGGCAAGTGGTGAGTGCACGGCTTGCCACCAACCCCATGCCAGCGGAGTTGCCCCCTTTCTCAAGGTGCAGGCGAGGCTCCTGTGCACAAGCTGTCATGTTGAGATCGAAGCGGAGCTCACATCGGAGGCCGCCCACATGCCGGCCGAGCCCGACGACGGTTGTCTGACCTGCCATGGTCCGCACGCGACTCGGAACCCGGCCCTGTTGCTGTCACCGGTCGCGGCGACCTGTCTGGACTGCCATGACGGCGATTCCGCGGGTTTCGCCGACAAGCACTTGGAGCTCGCTCCCGACAGTCTCGCTTGCAGCTCTTGCCACGACCCGCACGCCTCGGCGAGCGCCGGGATGCTACTTCCGGAGCTGCATCCGCCCTTTGCCGAGGGAGACTGTTCTACCTGCCACGAAGAAGCCGAGGGGGGTGAGCGATGACCGGAGCCAAGCTCGGTTGGGGAGCGTCCTTGTTCCTGGTGCTGGCCGGTTGGGCCTTTGCGGCGTCGGATCCGAAGGCCATCGATCAAAAGGAGCTTTGCCTGTTCTGCCACGATGAGGTGGCCGAGGAGATGGCGGCGTCGGTCGCCCATCCGCCGGCACAGGACGGCGAGTGTTCCGCCTGTCACAATCCGCACGCATCACGGAACCCTCGGCTCCTGCTCGCCCAGCCGGCGATTCTGTGCGCCGAGTGTCACGCGGATGTGGTAGAGGCCCTGGCGCTGCCGGTGGTCCACCGGCCGGTGGCCGAAGGGCGCTGCGGCGACTGTCACGTTCCCCATGGTGGGGCCAACAAAGCGCTGCTTTCGGATTCGGGGAGTGACCTCTGCCAGCAGTGCCATACGGAGGTCGAAAGCTGGAGCGACAAGCCAGTTCGCCACAAGCCCTTTGCCGAAGGCCGGTGCTCGATGTGCCACGAGCCGCACGCGGCCGGGTTTGAGGGCCTGTCCAAGAAACCCGGTGGTCAACTCTGTGCGAAGTGTCACCCCGTGAACGCCACTTTCAAGACCAAGCACGGCGGGTATCCGGTTGAGCGAGCTGACTGCAAGCAGTGTCATGATCCTCACGCGTCGACTGAGCCCGGCCTGTTCCGCGAGACGCTGCACTTTCCCTTCGCCGAGGGCGAATGTCGTACCTGTCATGACACCGCCGATTCGAAACAGCCGTTTCGCCTCCTGGAATCTCAGGCTCTACTGTGCGGAGGCTGTCACGAAGACCAGGTCACGGCGGCTCGGGAGGCCCCCTTTCCCCACGTGCCGGCCGGAGGCGGGCGCTGTACCGAATGTCACAACGCCCACACCGGCTCGACGCTGAGTCTCCTCGAGAAACCCCACAAAGAGCTGTGCGCGGACTGCCATGACCCCGGGGGGGCGTCGTCGGGTGCCGAGGGGCGCTACCTCACTCACGCCGACGAGATATCGTGCGGGGTTTGCCACAGAGCTCATGGCTCCGGGATGCCGCTTCTTCTGAGCGAACCTCCGCTGAGCCTCTGCGGAGGGTGCCACTCCCATGAGCACAGCGTGGCGCACCCGATGGGAGAGAGCTCAGAAGACCCGCGGACCGGACAGCCGATGGACTGTCTGTCGTGTCACGGAATCCACGATGCTCCGCACGAAAAGTATCTCCACCGTGCCGGCGAACGGGAGTTGTGCGTCGGTTGTCACCAGGTCAAGGCCGGAGGCTCCAGATGACTCCACACAGATGCTGTCGGATCTGGGTTCTGGTCGCTGCGCTGGTGGCGACGGCGCTGGGCGTCCAGCCGGTACAGGCGCAGAGGATTCCTTCGGTTCTGGCCTGGCAGGAGGAAATACGGGGCTCCGATGAAGTTCACTTGAGATGGCCGGTGGCGGTGGCCGCGGCGTCGGTGAACGAGCTGGTCGTCGCCGATGCCTTCGGTTCCCGCCTGGTTCTGCTCAGGAACGACGAGCTGGAAGGATGGGAGGTCGTCAGGGCCGTAGGACTTCCCGGCACACCACAGGATCTGGTATTCGACGCCGGCCGGTATGTCGTCTCGTTGCGCCAAGGAGCTGGGATCGTGGCTGCCGAGGGAGCGGAGCTCAGGCTTCGCAAGCTGCCGCTGCCGAAGGGAAGCGTTCCAGGGTCGTTGAGTGCACATCCCGCCGGCGGTCTCCTCGTTTGGGATGCGGCTGGCCGGCGGGTTCTGTCGCTCGACTCCGCCGGTGCGTTGCGACTCGAGGTTGCGATTGGCGAAGATGTGACTGCACTCGCGGCGGCCGCCGACGGAGGGTTCTTTACCACCGGCACCCAACCCGCGGAGGTTCGAAGGTACGCGCCCAGTGGTGATCTGAGGCACCGGTGGCCAGTGCCGGGGATGCCACCCGTTGCGGCATGGCCGTCGGGCTTGACGGTGAGGCCGGACGGCAGTGTTGTTGTGGTGGACCGCCACAATGCGCGACTGGTGGTTCTCGACCGCGGCGGAAGCGTAGCCGGGCAGGGCTCACGCCGTGGTTGGGTGCCCGGGCTTCTGCGCTTTCCTCGGGGAATCTCGACTTTACCCGACGGCCGGTTAGCCGTTGCCGATCAGGGCAACGGGAGGATTCAGATCTTTCGCGCGATAGAAGAGGACTCCAATCGGTGAAGATCGGCGCTCGAGCCGGCTGGGTTGTGGCCGCCTGGGTGCTCGCCGTCGTTGGCTCGGTCGCAGCGCAGGTTCATCAGGGAACCCCGTTTGTCCGCAAGGTCGAGCCGCCGACCCGAGGGGACGAGTTCTTGCAGCCGCGAGCCGTGCACGCGGACAACCACACCGGCGAGCTCTTCGTCAGCGATACCTTCAACCACCGAATCCTGATATTCGATCACCGGGGCTTCTTCAGATATCAGATCACCGGCGGTTCGGAGTTTCGCTCACCGATCGATGTGGCCGTCGATGATCGCGGCTTTCTTTTTGTACTGGCTCTATCGGGTGGGCGGCGAGGTGTTGTCAGGATGGACTTCGATGGCAAGATCCTCGAGCATCTACCTTTGAAGGGCCTGCCCGAGAGGACTTTTGAGCCGGAACTGGTTTCGATCGCACTGTCTTCCTCCGGAGACACACTGTATGCCCTCGACCAAGCAAACCAGCGTCTCTGGATTGCCGGTCGGAGCGGCGTGGTGGCCTCCTCGGTTGACCTGGCGGCCGATCTGACGCCAGAGGAAGTGCAGGAGCAGCGGCTTGGTCACGTGGACGCCTACGGCGAAGCGGTGCTTGTGGCTATGCCGACCAGATCCAAGATCTGGCTGTTCGATCCTGAGGGCAAATCCAAGGGGAAGATCGGCATCAAGGGGACTGCGGCCTGTCAGATGGCGTTCCCCGTGGCCGCAGCACTGGACGCGGACGGCAAGCTCCTGGTTCTCGACAAGCAGCGAGCCTTGTTCATGCGCTGGGATCCGGAGAACGGCAAGTGCTTGGCCGAGTTCTCCGGCTTTGGCAATGTGCCCGGCGCGCTCTATCAGCCGGGCGATCTCAGCCTCGATGACTCTGGGAACATCTACGTCAGCCAAGGCTTCGAGGGGCGGGTGCAGGTCTTCCGTGCCCTGGCTACGGCGCCTCCGCTTCTCGAGGCGATTCAACTGGTTCCGAGAGACGGTCTTTTGGGCCCCGGACGGTCGGACGAGGCTCGGGCAGGTCTCGAACGGCAGCTGACGGAGCTCGAGGACGCGAACGTGGCCCAAAGGAAGGAATTCGGCGCGCTGGAGAGAAGCCAGCAGGAAGTTCAGGCTGCCTTGGATGTGACCCGCACCGAGCTTCAGGAGCTAGAGCGCTGGCACGCCCTCGTCGTGGAAGCGCTGACGGTTCGCCTGGAAGAGGCCCGGGCGTCGCAGATGGCTAACACGAAGGCGTTGGCCGAGACCGTGGCTGCACTAGTTTCGGCCGGCGAAACCGGCACGACGCTGCTGACGGAGATCGAAGCCCTCGAGAGGCGCCAACGCGAGCTCGAGGCGGAGATCGAGTCGACCCGATCGAAGACGGAGGAGTATCGGGAGCGAGCCGAGATGATGGTCAGCTCGCTCGAGGCCGGTCTCCTGGAGAGCCGAATCGAGGTCAAGGTGATCACGGCGGAGCGAGAGGCGGTCGCGGCGAATCTGGAGGACGCGAATGCCCGAAACGAAGAGCTGATCGCGCTCCAGGACGAGCTGACTGCGAGGCAGAAGGAGCTGCTGACCGAGCTCGAGAGCGTGCGTGAGGAGAACTCAGCGCTGATCGTGCGGCAGCGGGAGCTGTTTGCCGAGCTCGAGTCGGCTCGGCGAGCTCTGGCAGAGAGCGAAGCGGGCGCCGAATCGGCGGTTCCGCAGGAGCTTGCCGAGGTGCCGGCAGAGCGGGTCGAGGCCCCGACCGAGCAGGCAGAGCTAGGGGCGAACGAGGCCGACGAAGTTGCCCCCGCCGCTACGGAAGGAGCGGAAGACCGAGCGGCCGCCATCGAAGCCGCGGTGCGCGCCTGGGCCGTCGCCTGGGCCGGCCAACGAGTCGACGATTACCTCGGGCACTACGGTGCCGCCTTCCGGCCACCGGATGGCCTGTCGCGTTCAGACTGGGAAGCGGTCAGACGCATACGGCTGACTCGGCCCCGGAGCATCGAAGTGCTGGTCGATGACTTCGAAGTCGAAGTGCTCAACGACTATCAGGCGCGCGTGGCATTCGATCAGACCTATCGGTCGGATCGATTCGCCGACAAGGTCCGCAAGACTCTCTTGTTGGCTCCCGAGGAGGGGAGCTGGAAGATCATCGTCGAGCGGGTAGATTCGGTCTACTAGTGCGGCGGGGTCAGCTCGGCGGCCCGCCCTCATGGCATTTTGCGCAGAGGGTACCCTGGTTGGGGCTCAGATAGGGATCGGGAATGGGGTAGGAGCCGGAAGCAAGGCCGTCCTCCTGAAGCAGCGTGACATTGAAATCCCATCTCCCAGCGGCCGGTGCCGAGGAGGCATGGGCGCGGTGGCAAGTCAGACACATCAACCGGCTGCCGGCTGAAGGTCCGAAGGTGGAGGTGATGGTGTTAGTCGTGTCCTCGAACGGTACGGCCGCGAGATAGGCTGTCGCCTGAAATCCGCCGATTGGATCATCATCGCCGTTGTATTGGTTGTACTGGGTCACAACCTCCGTCTCCAGGTTCTCGTCGACGGGGTGGTCGAAAAAATTGCCGGACTGGTCGTGGTAGCGTCCGTGGCAGTTGGCGCACCACTCGCTCATGCCAGCCTGATAGGCGGTGTGGTTGCTGTTCGATTCGGAGCCGGTCAGAAGATCGAGCCCCTCAGCCGTCGGCGCCGGACGGGTAAACGGGGGCGTTCCCGGCGCGACGGAGCCTTCGCCGTGCAACATACGAAAACTCGCGTTGCCATGGGGGTCGTGGCAGCTCGTGCAGCCGAGCTCGGATGCCGGGAAGCTGCCTCCCGGTGAGAAGGCGTGGCGCGAATCGGGGAGGAGGCCGTATCCCGGCACCACGATGCTGTGCCCCG